>JAIKZC010000034.1 GCA_024682575.1 Lachnospiraceae bacterium
CAAGGAGGCAGGACCTTCAACACCTGCTGAGATATTAGGTCTTGATGACGTTCCGGAAGCAGGAGAAATTTTTGTTTCACCTGAAACAGATAAAGAGGCAAAGACATTTGCTGATACATTCAAGGCTCAGCATAAGAAAGAGCTTCTTAATGAGACAAAGAGCCGTATGTCACTTGATGATCTTTATTCACAGATCAAAGAGGGCGATCTTAAGGAATTTAATGTTATCCTTAAGGCAGATGTACAGGGTTCGGTTGAAGCCCTTAAAGCAAGTCTGCTTAAGCTTTCAAATGAAGAGGTTGCACTTAAGGTTATTCATGGAGGAGTTGGTGCTATCAACGAGTCCGATGTAATCCTTGCATCAGCCTCAAACGCTATCATTATCGGATTTAACGTTCGTGCCGATAATATGGCTAAGCAGTCAGCAGAGACAGAAAATGTAGATATCAGACTTTATAAGGTAATCTACCAGGCTATAGACGATGTTGAAGCTGCCATGAAGGGAATGCTTGCTCCGGTATACGAGGAAAAGATTATCGGACATGCAGAGATCAGACAGATCTTCAAGGCTTCGGCAATCGGAAATATTTCAGGTTCCTATGTCACAGGCGGTATGGTTGAGAGAGGATGCTCTGTCAGAATATTCCGCGGTGAGGAAAAGATATTCGAGGGCGCACTTGCTTCATTAAAGCGTTTCAAGGACGATGTAAAGGAAGTAAGAGAAGGCTACGAATGTGGACTTGTATTTGACGGATTTGATGCAGTCCAGGAACTTGATACTGTCGAATTCTATAAGATGGTAGAGGTCGAAAGGAAATAAGTTGAGAAAGAATTCAACAAAAAATAATAGAATAAACGGAGAGGTTATGCGTGCGCTTTCCGAGATCATCCGTGAAGTAAAGGATCCCAGAGTGGATCTTTTTACTTCTGTTACGGATGTAATAGTTGCACCGGATCTTAAAACCTGCAAGGTATTTGTAAGCGTTCTCGGAGATGATGAAAAACGCAGAAATACTCTTGAAGGACTTAATTCAGCAAAGGGATTTATAAGACGTGAGCTTGCACATATTGTAAATTTAAGAAATACGCCTGAGCTCAAGTTCTTTATGGATGATTCCATTGAATATGGTGTTGACATGTCAAAGAAGATAGAAGATGTCATTGCACATGATAATCTCAACGCCGGAGAAGATGAAGACACAGAGGGGTGAATGATGACTTTTAATCTGGAAGAACTCCTTAAGCGAGCCGAAAATATCGCTGTAAGTGCTCATGTGAGACCTGATGGTGATGCTGTAGGCTCTACTTTGGGACTTTATAATTATATAAAGCTTTTGCATCCTGAGAAAAAAGTAACTCTTTTTTTGGAGAAACCCGAAGAGGTATTTTCATATCTCAAAGGTTTTGATGAAATAGTCACACCTGAGAAGGTCAATGAACTTAAAGTTAAGGAATTTGATCTTTTCTTTGCACTTGATCTTGGAGATACAGAGCGCCTTGGCTTTGCTGCTGATTTCTTTGAAAGTGCTGAAACTAAGGCCTGCATAGATCACCATATAAGTAATACCGGTTTTACGGAGAATGATTACATAGTTCCGGAGGCCAGCTCGACATCTGAACTTGTTTATGATCTTATGGATCAGTCAAAAATCGATCTTGAGATCGCTAAATGTATTTATACAGGAATCATACATGATACAGGTATTTTCCAGTATTCTAATACATCTGAAAAAACGATGCGGATTGCAGGACATCTTATAAGCTTTGGCTTTGATTTTACAGAGATCATAAACAAGAGCTTTTATGAGAAGACTTATGTTCAGACCCAGATAATGGGCAGAGCGATCATGGAAAGCATAAGATTTATGGATGGCAGATGTATAGCATCTATGATAGATCATAAGATCATGGAGCTTTATGAAGCAACAAGCCAGGATATTCAAGGTATTGCAAGCCAGCTCCTTCTCACTAAGGGTGTTGAATGTGCTATATTTATGTATGAATCAGCTCCATTTACTTATAAGGTATCCATGAGATCCGGCAATAAGGTTGATGTTGCCGAGATCGCCACACAGTTTGGAGGCGGCGGTCATAAAAAAGCAGCCGGTTTCACCATGAGCGGCACTTACCACGATATACTCAATAATATTTCAGAATTGATAGAGAAACAGCTTGAAGCAGCAGAATAATTACAATGGAATAATTCCAATAATGAAAGAAGCAGGGTATACCTCTAATGATGTGGTTGCAAAACTCAGGGGTATACTTCACATGAGAAAGATCGGGCATACAGGTACACTGGATCCGGATGCAACCGGAGTACTGCCTGTATGTCTTGGAAGGGGAACTAAACTTGTCAGTCTTCTGACAGATACAGATAAAGAGTACCTATGCAGAGCAAAGCTTGGAATAACAACAGATACTGAGGATATTTCCGGTAAGATCACTTCTGAGGCTGATTTTTCTGATGTGACAGAAAAAAAGCTTTTAGAGGTCATGAAGAGCTTTGTAGGCGAATATGATCAGATTCCTCCTATGTTCTCAGCGAAGAAGGTTAATGGAAAAAAACTGTATGAGCTTGCCAGGGAAGGTAAAGTAATTGAAAGAAAAGCCTGCAGGATCATAATAAAAAGTCTTCGGCTTTTATCGTTTGAAAATGGTGAATACAGTTTTCTTGTTGAATGCAGTAAGGGCACTTATATCCGTTCTTTATGCCGAGATATAGGTGAAAAGCTTGGATGCGGTTCAGCTATGCTTTCACTTGTAAGAACCCGAGCCGGCGGTTTTGCAAAAGACGAAGCTATCACGCTTGATGAGTGTGAGAAAATTGAAAAGGCGGGAGAATTTCTTAAATATATCAAACCTATGGATAGTGTTTTTGAAGATTATGAGAAATTTACAGCTGACGAAATCCTTGAGAAAAAGATTAGAAATGGTAATTCATTTACTGCTGCACTTAAGGACGGCAAATACAGGGTTTATTTACCTGATGGAACCTTTGCAGCGGTTTATGAACTGGAGAATAAAACAGCTAAAATATGCGGATATTTTCTGACGTAAAAAAATTTAAGAATGAATCCGGAATCGGAAAATCCGGGACTGCACTGGCAATTGGAAAGTTTGATGGCATTCATTTGGGTCATCAGAAACTTCTTGAAACAGTGAAGTCGTATAAAAATAAGGGGCTTGCCACAGTTGTCTTTACTTTTGATAAACCTATGGCGGCCTTTTTTTCGGGACATGATGTTCAGGTGCTCACCACTAATGAAGAGCGCAGGGAGTATCTGGCAGAACTGGGAATTGATTTTTTGATAGAATTTCCTGTTAATGATGAAAGTATAAGCATAGAACCGGAGGTTTTTGTTAAAGATATACTGGTTCACCGCTTGAATGCAAAGGTTATTGCAGCCGGAAATGATTGCAGTTTCGGAAAAGGAGGAAGGGGCGATATTGAGCTCCTTCGTTCAATGCAGGAAAAATTTGGATATACAACTGTTGAAGTTGAAAAGATAAGCTTTGAAGATGACATTATCAGTTCAACACTTGTTCGTTCGATGGTTTCTGATGGAAACATGGAGACGGCTATGGAGCTGTTAGGACACCCTTATTCAGTTTCCGGCAGGGTCAGCCATGGAAGAAAGCTTGGAAGCTCTGAGCTTGCAATGCCAACAGTAAACATAATGCCCCGTTCTGACAAGCTTTTACCTCCGTTTGGTGTATATTTTTCAAACGTAATTATTGGAAGTTCGGTTTATCACGGCATTACAAATATCGGAAGGAAGCCGACTGTCTCAGACAATGAAGCCATCGGAGTTGAGACATATATATATGACTTTAATGATGATCTCTATGGGGAAGAACTAAGGGTGGACTTACTCCATTGGCGAAGAGAAGAGATCAAATTTCCGAATCTTGATGCATTAAAAAAACAGATGCATGAGGATATGAACAAGGGAAGAGAGTTTTTTTCCTTGACGTGAATAGACGCCTGTGTTAGTATTTTAAGAGCGATATTTCCGCTGCTCGGTCAGGAGCTGCTCCGGCTTGGGCTTAGCAGACGGGTTATTGAATTTATTTTATAAGGAGAAAGAAAAATGATAACAAAAGAGAAAAAGGCAGAACTCGTTGAAAAGTATGGTAAGAGTGCAGGTGATACAGGATCTACAGAAGTACAGGTAGCTATCCTTACAGAGCGTATCGCAGAGCTCACAGAGCACCTTAAGATCAACAAGCATGATCATCACTCAAGACGTGGACTTCTCAAGATGGTTGGTAAGAGACGTGGTCTTCTTGCATACCTTAAAAATAAGGATATTGACCGTTATCGTCAGCTGATTGAAAAGTTAGGCCTCAGAAAGTAAGTTATCTAAGGGCGGGAAAACAAATTTCCCGCCCTTTTAATCATTATATGAAATGTTTTAGCCGCATTCCGCGGCAGAAGGAGAAGAAATGGCATATAAAACTTATTCAATGGAGCTTGCAGGAAAAACTCTTTCAATTGATATTGACAGAGTTGGAAAACAGGCAAACGGCTGTGCATTTATGCACTATGGGGATACAACCGTTCTTTGTACTGCAACCGCTTCAAAACAGCCCCGTGAAGGCATAGATTTTTTCCCGCTTTCAGTAGAATATGAAGAAAAGTTCTACTCTGTAGGAAAAATGCCCGGAGGTTTCAACAAGCGTGAAGGAAAGGCTTCTGAGAATGCAGTTCTTACAAGCCGTGTTATCGACAGACCTATGCGTCCTCTTTTCCCTAAGGACTATAGAAATGATGTAACTCTTGATGCAATGGTAATGGCAGTTGATCCTGAGTGCCGTCCTGAGCTTGTA
>JAIKZC010000049.1 GCA_024682575.1 Lachnospiraceae bacterium
AAGAGAGTTCTTGAAATATTTAAGGAGAACAGGGACGAGATCGCTCTTTTATGGAGACCGCATCCGTTAATGGAGGCTACAGTAAGATCGATACATCCGGAACTTTGGGATGAATACAGCCGGATAGTTGAAAAATATAAAGAAGAAAAATGGGGAATATATGATGATACGGCAGAGCTTGATCGCGCTATAGCCATCAGCGATGCGTATTACGGAGACGCCAGTTCGGTAGTAAATCTGTATCAGAAGACCGGGAAGCCAGTCATGATCCAGAATGTGGCAGTTTGATCTGCCGGCCGGAGAAACGGGCTGCGAAATGGGGGGACAGTAATTGGCAAAGGAATATAAGTTTGAACTTATGGCATCCATGATGTGCGCAGACTACCGCAATCTGGAGAAGGAAGTACATGACCTGGATGAAGCCGGAATTGATTCATTTCATATTGATATAATGGATGGAAGATATGTAGGAAACTTCGCCATGTCATTAAATGACCTTAGATGTATAAGGTCGCTTACGGAAAAGCCGTTGGATGTACATCTTATGGTAGAGCATCCGCTGAATACTATCGATCTCTTTATAAAATCGCTGAGACCGGGAGATGCGATATATATTCACCCGGAGGCAGAATATCATCCATCGACAACACTTCAGAAGATAACAGATGCGGGGATGATACCGGGAATTGCGATAAATCCCGGCACAAGTGTCGGAACTATTTTCGAGATGCTCCAGATAGTGAACAGGGTGCTTGTAATGTCAGTCAATCCGGGAAATGCAGGACAGATGTATCTGCCTTTTGTGGGAGAAAAATATGATCGACTTCTGGCGATAAAGAAGGATATGAATTTCGATGTTTATTGGGACGGAGCGTGCAGTGCGGACAAGATAAAGACTTTTGCGCCAAGGGGCATCAAAGGATTTGTGCTTGGAACCTCGCTTCTTTTCGGCAAAACTGAATCTTATGGGACAATCATTAAAAAGATTAGGGGGATGGAAATTTGATGAACGTGGCGCTGGTACTTTCAGGGGGGATCGGAACGAGACTGACTTCCAGAGTTCCGAAACAGTATATAAATGTTTCAGGAAAAATGATAATAATCCATTGTCTGCAAAAACTCTGCAGACATGACGGAATAGATGCAATTCATGTTGTTGCGGAAAAACACTGGTGGGAGCCGATCCTGACAGAGCTTCCTGATGTGTCAAAATTCAAAGGCTTCTCGCTTCCCGGAGAAAACAGACAGTATTCAATACTGAATGGTTTAAGGGATATAAGCAGATATGCCGAAAAGAGCGATACAGTTTTTATACATGATGCTGTGAGACCAATGGTTTCCAATAAGTTGATCGACGATACGCTGAATGCGCTCGTGGGTCATGACGGCGCCGTGCCCGTGATCCCGCTTAAGGATACTGTTTATTACAGTGAGGACGGACATTCGCTCACAGGTTGTCTCGAAAGAGCAAAGATACTTGCAGGACAGGCTCCGGAGGCTTTTCATCTGGGAAAATATCTCGAAGCAAATGAGGCACTTTCAAGAGATGAAATGCTTTCTATCTCCGGTTCCACGGAGCCTGCACTAATGGCAGGAATGGACATTGTGAGCTTCCCCGGAGATGAGAAGAATTTCAAGATAACGACGAATGAAGACCTTGAAAGGTTTAAGGATATATTGCATTCGAATGAAATGTTTGAGGTAGAAGTGTGATGAAGGCCTGGGTGCTGCATGATATAGCTGATATTCGTTTTGAGGAGATTCATAAGCCTGAGCTGAAAGCGGGAGAAGTGCTTTTCAGGGTAAAAGCGGCAGGAATATGCGGTTCTGACATACCGCGGATATACAAGACCGGCGCACATAAAATGCCTTTGATCCCGGGACACGAATTCTCTGGAATTGTCGAGGGATGCGGAGAAGGTGTTTCAAAAGAATGGATCGGAAAGCATGCTGCGGTCTATCCGTTGATAGCCTGTGGGAAATGTGTTTCCTGTCTCAAGGGAAAACCCCAGCTTTGCAGAAATTATGACTATCTGGGCTCAAGACGTGACGGGGCATTTGCTGAATATCTGGCTCTCCCGGCTAAAAACCTCATGGAGATCAGTGAGACGGTTCCTTTTGAAGAAGCTGCAATGCTTGAGCCAATGGCTGTGGCAGTACATGCCATGCAGCAGGGAATATCTCATTTTAAGGAAGAAAAATCGCAGGATTCCAATGTCGTGGTATGCGGGATGGGAACTATAGGTTCGATATTGACAATGTTTCTCATAGCAGAGGGATTTAAGAATATTTTTGTTGTTGGAAATAAGGATTCCCAGAAAAAGAGGGCTGAGATCCTTGGAATAAAGGACGAAAATTTCTGTGATATGAGAAGAGAAAATGTAACGGACTGGCTTAGGCAGCATGGCGGAGCTGATATTTATTTCGAATGCGTTGGCAGAAACGAAAGTGTTTCCTATGGAATAGATGTTTCAAATGCCGGTGCCAGGATCGTAATGGTCGGAAATCCTTATTCGGACATGACTTTGTCAAGGGATGTATATTGGAAGATCTTAAGAAATGAGATCTTTATTACGGGAAGCTGGAATTCGGTTTTTCTGCAGGAAAGAAATGATGATGACTGGCATTACGTGAAAAAATGCCTTGAGGAGAAAAAAATCGCTCCTGAAAAGCTTATAAGTCACAGATTATCGATAGATGAACTCGATAAAGGCTTCGAGATCATGAGGGATAAAACAGAAGACTATTGTAAGATAATGATGGTTCAATAAAAAATAAAGATAACAGATGATTTGGATGTGATCCGTGTTGATCACATCCATTTGTCTTTTAAATAAATTTTGATATAAATATCACTGAAAAATTGCAGTGAAATTTCTGATTTAATTGAAAAATTATCGACTTTTTTGTATCGATTGACATACAATTTTGTGCGTATTAAAATTGATACATAAAGTTTTAACATGCGCGCAAAAGCTTTGAAAGCAAGGAAAATTCAAAGGTTGCGGCAGGGGTACAGCTGTTTTTAAAATGTATTGTTTTTTATTTGAGAAAAGTTTTTAAGAAGGATAGAAATCAGTAAAATATTTTAAATAAGGATAAAAAAACAGTAGTTTTAAAACAGCAGGGCAAAATTCTTTCAAGATGGGAGAGAAGTCAGATTATGAAAATGAACAAGTTAGTTCGCAAGAGAATCTTTGCAGCAGCTCTTTCGGCAGCTATGGTCACAACAGCGATGCCTGAGGCAGCTATTGCAGAAACGTCTTCGGAGAGTGGGAACAGCACGACCTATACCGATGAAGCCTATATTGATGTGCTTTCTAAGGTTGTTACGGTTGATTCTGTCGCTGTGGAGGCAGAGACAGATATCAATAAATACGGTCTCGGTACAGTAAGTGCAAATCTTTCGTCATCATCAGGGGATGAGGTTACAAACACATCGATCACATGGTCAAGCAGTAATACGAACGTGATCAAATTCTTTGACAGTGACAACAATGCATTTGTTGACACACTTACGACAGAAAATGCCGACAGTGTACAGTTCTACGGAGTTGGCAGCGGAACAGCAACGATCACGGCAACATCAGGTGACGGTCCGGAAGCTACTACAGAGACCATAACTGTAGAAAAGGCAAGCGCTGAGTGGAATGCGACTGTAGCAGGCGTGCTCGTAAATACAGATACACAGAGTGGTAAAGTCGGTGCCATGAACGGCATGGTCATCGATACCATGACAAATAATAAAGTTAACAGCAAGACCGGTAAGTGCGGTATGAAGAAGGGCGCTGCAAAGGGAATGCAGATCAGAAATACCATTCTCAGCGTGCCTGTATCTGAAGACGCAAAAATCAAAGTAAAGCTTTTCCAGGCTCCGAGCACTGTAGTTACAAGCAATGACGGAAGCTACAACTGGGAAGGCCTTGTTGCAGACGGAACAAAGGTAACCTGGGATGCAGAGGAATGTGCATATACAGTAGGCTTTGACTACGATACCATGGCAGTTGCCGGCTCTGATATGCAGGTTTCAACCTCTGATATCACAACGGGTGACGGCAGTGTAACATCTTTCGCAGACAGCTATGCACAGCTGACCTTCGGTTCATCAGATGTTTATGTAACATCCATTACAGTTGAGACAGGCGATGGCATCAGCTATAGTTATACAGCCGCTGATAGTTACGATGCAGATATTGCCTTTGCAGAGACAGATGATGTAACTCTTGACCTCAACGGAACTACAACAGTTTCAAGAGCAGCATCCGTTACAGGTGATGATGCAGCAAGTGTAACTGCTGTATATTCTTCAAGCAACAGCGATATCGCAGAAGTTGATTCTGAGGGAAATGTAACAGCCAAGGCTATCGGTTATACTACTATTACCGCAAAGATCCCTGCAGATACGGATTCCAGCTCATTTAAGACAGCAACCTATGACGTATATGTAAAAGATACAAGCGATGTTGCAGACAGCTATAATGTAAAACTCAATACTGTTGTAACACCTCAGACAAACGGAACTTATGATTTCGGCATCGTCAAGGGTACAGGCTGCTATTGGAATGATTCCACACACGGCTGGTGCTTCTATGAAGGCAGCACACTTACTTTCCATGTAAACGGTGCATCGACCATTACAGTAGGCGGATGCCAGTATGGCGCAGCAGGAAAAATGACTCTTTCTGATGGAACTACAAGCCTTGAGGGCGATTATTCCAAAGACTGCTCAGGTTCTACATCCTTCGACTGGACAACAGACGAGTCTGCAGACCTTACACTTACATTCAATGGCAGTAAGGCATATGTTCCTTATATAATCGTAAAGAGTGCTGATGAAGCAGCATCGACCGAAATTGCTACAAAGTGGACGGCAGCCGAGTTTGCAGAGCAGGCCGTAACAGCCTATGAAGGAAACTGCGGTGATTTTAATGGTCTATATATCGATGCTACAAACGGAAAATTTGCAAAGAACAGCAGTGACTGGATACAGATCAATGCAGGAACGGTTCTCTATGTCCCGATAACCGCTGACGGTACTCTTAAGATCGAGACTTATTCTGCAGGATCTACATATACAGCAGGTGCTTCGGCAACAAAAATGACAGAGGCTTCCGAAGGCAAGGTCTACACCTATGATGTGGACTATGATACAGATGCTGTTTCAGTTGACGGCTATGATGTTAAATTTGTTAAGGTAACTGCAGGCAGCAATGACTATATCTCAACTATAAGCATGGACTACGGCACAGAGGACAGCCAGTCTGAAAACGAGAAGTCAACAGAAGAATCTACAGAAGAAGCTACAGAAGAAGCAACTGAGGAGTCAACAGAAGAAGCAACTGAAGAGTCAACTGAGGAAGCAAGTACAGAGGCATCTGAAGAGTCAACTGAAGAAGCAAGCACAGAGGCATCTGAGGAGACTGAAGCTGAGACAACAACAGACAGCTGGACTCTGAAGGGCAACAGTGCAGTTGAAGGTCTAAACGGAGTTATCTCAGAGGATATCACTCTTGCCGGAGACAGCGGAAATCTCAACCTGACACTTTCGGCTGAGGGTACAGGAGTAGGTACTTCCGTAAAGAATGCAACAAAATTTGTAAATCACTCCAGTGGACTTAAGATCAAGAATGATGCCCTCATGATCTCGGGTGTAACGGGAAATGTTGAATTAACCATCAACTACAAAAATACCGGCGGAAGTGAAAGAAATCTTGAGGTGACGGTAGGAGCTGACGGCACAACAGTGGAAACTGCTGTTGAAGGCAAAGCAGAAGGAACCTACACTACCACAATAGATGCCGATGATACAAATATCTATATTGGAGCATCGAATGAGATCGCGATTGCTTCCATAACTATTGCGGAAGCTGAAGAAGAGGAAGAAGTAACTCTCACAACACAGAGTGTTGCATCCGCAGTAAAGAGCGCTGTATCTTCAGTACTTGGATTCTTCGGACTTTCAGGCTCTGATGAGGAAGACACAAGTCTTGAAACAGCATCGGTTGACGGCGTAACAGATGCATATATTGCACTTGACTTTGATTCTGCACCGGAAGTTACTGAGTCTTCAACACTTGCAGCTCATATTTATAACGCTTCCACAGGCGAAGAGGTTGATACAGTTTACAGCAACGAAGGTGAAGAAGCTGCAGATGCTACATATTACACAGGCTCTAGCTCAACAGCAGGTGCTGTAGGAAAGATCGCAGTAAAGGATAATCTTATTGCAGTTGAGGACAATACACTTGTTATCACTCCTCATAATGATGAGAACGGATATCCGGTTCTTGAGAACGGTACAGAATATTATGTAACGCTTGATGAAGGTCTTGTTTCCGGAACACTTAAAGGAACGACTATAAGCTCCATCGACGATAAGAGCACATTTACCTTCAAGACAAGTGATACAACAGAAATAACAGATGGAACAATCGATGTAAACCATGACGGCAGCGGCGATTTCTATACCATCAACGGTGCACTCAACTATCTGAGAAAGGCTGAGGCAACAGGAAGCTGGGCTATTAACGTAGCTGAAGGCAATTACCACGAGAGACTATTCTACTATGGTGATGCTGATATAACCCTTGACGGTGCAGATGCAGATCTTGGTGCAAAAGTTCAGGTAGACTGGAAGAATGCCGATGACTACGGTTCAGGCGGAGCCCGTTCGAGATCAACACTCCTCGTACAGGGTACCGGTGACATGGTCATCAGA
>JAIKZC010000054.1 GCA_024682575.1 Lachnospiraceae bacterium
CGTGAGTTGTGAGGCTTATCTGTTTCCAAAAGATGGGGCATGAAAAACGCCGGTCCTTGTTCCGCGTATTTTGCGGAACTAGTACCGCTGCGATTTTTCACTTGCAGCGAGAGCGTCCCTCGTTGGAAACAGGTAAACCGAACAACGCAACAGGATAGAACCTAAAACAAAAATCTATGTATTTAAGTCATCATGACCGAAGCCAAAAGGTAGTAAATCATTCAAGCTAAGGATTTTATAATTTTCTGTGTCCTTTGCGAGAATAACCTTGAAATCATTCGGATCACAAAACTCCTGCATTACCTGTCGGCAGACACCGCAAGGCGGGCAAAAATCTTTAATAATCCTGTTTGGTCCGCCTACGATCGCTATTGCCTTGAAATTTCGCTCTCCCTCCGAAACAGCCTTAAAAAAAGCTGTTCTTTCTGCACAATTTGAAGGAGAATAAGCGGAATTTTCTATATTGCAGCCGTTGTAAATTTTGCCTTCTTCTGTCATCAGTGAAGCTCCAACCGCGAAATTGGAATAAGGAATATAAGAACGCTGAAGCATTTTTACAGCATTCTCTATAAGTATTTTAATATCATTATCATTCAGCATAAAAACTACCCTGCCTTCATTATTCTATTGCATTTACGATCTTGAGCAATGCTTCTTTTATTTCTGCATTTCTCTTAAGAGCATTCTCTCTTGAATCCTGTTTTGTATAAAAATAAAATTTAATTTTGGGCTCTGTTCCTGAAGGTCTAACGGAGAACATACTTCCGTCCTCAAGATAGAATCTAAGGACATTTGATGCAGGAATATCCTCGTATCCATTTATATAATCAATAACCTTATCTACCTTAAATCCTGCAACTACCTTAGGAAGATCAGCTCTGAGTGCACTCATCATTCTTGCGATTCTCTCAGCTCCTTCTATTCCTTCTAGAATAAGATTTGGTTCGTCTTCTGCATAGAAGCCATATTTTTCATATAATCCGATCAAAACCTGCCAGAGTGTTTTTCCCTGCTTTTTATAATAAGCAGCCGCTTCAGCAACAAGCATTCCGGCTGAAATTCCATCTTTATCTCTTATATCCTTGCATGCCGCGTATCCTACAGACTCTTCATATCCAAAAAGATATGTATATCCATTTTCTTCAAGGAAAGGAATTCTTCCACAGATATTCTTAAAACCTGTAAGAGCCTCAAACATTTCAACACCGTATGCCTTTGCCATAACAGCAGACATATCACTTGTAACGATTGATTTTACCATAGCTCCCTTAGGCGGAAGTGTACCTGCATCCTTATGTCCTTCGAGTATATAATTTACGAGAAGATAACCTGTCTGATTTCCGTTAAGTGGGATATAATTACCGTCATCAGTCAAAATCTCAATAGCAAATCGGTCAGAATCAGGATCAGTAGCCATTAACAATTCAGCTCCCACTTTCTTTCCAAGCTCTTCACTCATCTTAAAAGCAGCAGGTGCTTCAGGATTTGGATAACCAACAGTAGTGAAATCAGGATCCGGATTTCTCTGTTCCTCAACAATATTAAAATTCTTAAATCCCCTATCCTTCATCATCTGAGAAAAAGGAACGGAACCGGCACCATTAAGTGGAGTATAAACGATCGGAATTGACAGATCGAGCTCATCTCCTTCATGAATTTTTAAGGATTCGATCCTGTCGAGGTATTTTCTGTCCCAATCAGCAGAAAGTATTTCAACTAGACCCTTCTTTTTAGCCTCTTCAAGTTCCATCTTTTTTATACCGGAAAAATAAGCAACTTCGTCTATTTTTCTCATCATTCCGTCAGCTATTTCTGCACTGACCTGGCATCCATCTTCCCAATATGCCTTGTATCCGTTATATTCTTTTGGGTTATGTGATGCAGTGATATTGATTCCAGATATAGTATGAAGCTGTCTGATAATATAAGCCAGCTCCGGAGTTGGTCTCATTCCGTCAAAAAGATAAACCTTTATACCATTAGCTGCAAATATTGATGCGGCAAATTCTGAGAATTCTTTAGAAAAATGTCTGGGATCATGAGCTATTACAACGCCCTTATCCATAGCTTCTTTTCCGCAGTCAACTATATAATTGGAAATGCCCTGTGTAGCTCTGCCAACAGTATAGAAATTCATGCAGGCAGTTCCGGCTTTAACTTTACCTCGAAGTCCTGCAGTACCAAATTTAAGATCCTGATAAAAACGTTCTTTAATTTCTGTCGGATCATCCTTTATTTCGAGAAGCTCTTTATACAGAGGATCCTCCTTAGGCATTTTTTCTAGCCACTCTTTATATTTATCCATAGACACCTCCTGGCATTAGCAAACCAAAACTTATCCTTTTACTATTTTTACTATTCTCGAAGTTCCGAGTCTGGATGCTCCAAGCTCCATAAATCTTTCGGCATCCTCAAGTGAACTTATTCCACCTGCTGCTTTTATCTTTACATTTTTACCTACATGCTCACTGAAAAGCTTAACATCCTCAAAGGTTGCTCCTGCTGTGCTGAAACCTGTGGAAGTTTTTATATAATCAGCTTCTGCTTCAGTTACGAGTTCGCACATTTTTATCTTTTCAGCATCAGTTAAAAGGCATGTCTCAATGATAACCTTTAAGATATGTCCTTCAGATGCT
>JAIKZC010000101.1 GCA_024682575.1 Lachnospiraceae bacterium
ATTATAAGTGGGGGTATTTTATGACAAGTATTAAGAAAATGGCAGTTGCTATTGATAAAAAAACCAGGAAAGTTATGAATGAAAATTTAAGAAATGATATTATCTTTTTTCAAAGTCGAATTTTAGGTATTGCAACTAATGCAGATATAGAAGACTATGATGAATTGTTTGATTTTGACGAAAATTTCAAAGAAGCGCGGGATGTTCAGTGTGACATGCTTTCAGACGTTTATAATTATGAATTTGCTCCCAATAGATCTGAGAGGATCAGGGCTTTATTCGGAAATGCAGTAACTCAGGTTCAGAATAAAATAGAAAATTTTCTTGAACCGGGAGATGATTCTGTAAGAGAGGTTCTTAACGCCATTGCTGTGAGGCCTGCAAACAGAGCTCTTAAAGGCTGGACAACGCCAAGAATGAATGAAAGAATTGGATTGACTGAATATCAGAGACTTGCGGATACTACTATGTATGTTGGCTTAGATAACAGATTTAGGGAAGAGATAAGAACTCTTGACAGATATTTTCCAATTAACAGACTTGCAGTGGATATTCAGAATGCTATAGATAAACACATCAAATTTTTTGAAAAGAAAGACAGTAAAAGACTAAATGCTGAGGAGGAGAAAAAATACAGGAAAGATATATTAAAAGAAGAGGAAAAAATTCTTTCTGATCTAAAGCGTATGGATAGCATTGTGCCGGGAAGTCCTGAAGCTCAAAAAGTTGATGGGTTCCTGGAAGCGAATAACAAGATCGATAATCTACGAAAAGAAAGTCCTAGAGGAGTAGGTCAGCTTTTATCGGATACAGAAGGAAGGATAGCGGCTTTAAGAAATAACTGGCCGATAGAGGATATAGATGCTGTTGCGGGCTTCAAGCGCGTAATGGATAGGCTTTATCTTAATGCAAATTACGATGAGTATGGAAAGATATTGCAAAAATCTCATTATCGTCCGGGAGAGATGGAATTATTAAACCGGATGTTTGCTCTCTGGGATGATATAAGTAAAAATCCCATAAAAAATGCGAATGAAAGAATGAATAAACTCAAAGAAATGCAATCGCTTATGGGAGAGGGAATTGAAAAAAATATAATAGGAACCGGTGAGTTATATCCGACAAGCAATGATCCAAAATTAAAAGAGATTAATTATAACAGATATTATTATGTTTTGGATAAAGCTATTCGGAGAGAACTCCTGCCGGTAGAAACGAGAGCTCTGGAAGAGGCTGCTAATGAGCTGGGAATAAATAATGCCGAGATCATACGTGAAATTCCTGCCAACATACCAAATGCCGGTCTTAATAACGAGCCTGTCGGAAATAATGTTAAACCGCCTGAGAACAGTCAGGAAGACCTGGTAAGGCGTGACACAAAAGCAGCAAATAAACGGTGGTTTATAGGGACTAATTTAAAGGGAATAGTAAACAGGGCAGGCTATGCTGTACGTGGTATCAGTTCTGACAGCCCTAACTATGTCCAAAATGCCTTTATGCGCTACATACTGGGAAATGATGAGAAGAAAACCGGGCTCAATGACTGCCTTAATATGAATCTGGAAAGTGAAAAGAACCGTATGGACAAGATGGGCTCTTTTCTTAACGATATGATAGTTCATCCGATAGGAAATGATGTTTCGCCTGAAAAAGCTGCCCAAAATGCAGAATATCTGGGCAAGATCGATGCGAATGCCATGAATAAGATCTTGTCTAAGACACTTCCGAATATGATCACCGGAAATATTGAAGGTATAAAAAATCTTTTGGATGAGAACGGGTCAGATTTTGGAAGATTAAATAACTTTATCAAGGATTTTCTTTCGACTGCAGAAACAATAACTCAAAATGATCCTGATGGGGTTATAAAGACTGCATATATGAATGCTTTTGGCGGTCCGAAGAATTATTATAACTTAATTGGCAGTGCAAAGTTTGTTACCGCGCTGTCTTCGTTAGCATCAGTTGCCGCTGATGAGGCTCAGCCGGCATTTGTTCGTGCTGCCGCAAAGAGTTATCTGGAAGCCTATTATGGCCTTTTAAAGGATCAGCCGTTATCTCAGATTGACAGCAGTTATTATAAAACAGTAATTGCTGCTGCTGATGGAATTAAGGAGCTTGGAAAAAACCGTCAGCTTCTTGGGGATATTAAAGTCCCGGAATATTCGGTTATGATGGATTATATCGAGGGAAAAATAGAATATCCATTTTCAGATGAATTTACAAAAAAAATAGAAGATATCGTTACGCAAAAGGTTATATCCAATGGAATAGTTGAAGGTCATTCGGCAGTAGGAAAAGCCCAAAATCTGCCATTAAATAAAATTTATGGTTTAAGCTATATTTCAATAAAAGATCAGAGGGAATTTACATTAGAAGAGCTTAAGAATGTTACGGCAGAAGAGCGCTTAAAAACTGACCGTATATTTAATGCAACTCTTGGTGAGATCCTCGGAGAAAGCGGCAGACAGCTCATGAAAACTGAGGGATTTGAAATATTCGAAATAAATGACAGATCTGCCGTAGATCATTTAAGAGAAAAATACGGTGATGCCTGGAATGCCCTTTCAAAAGAAGAACAGAATTTTGTTATAAAGGCAGAACTGTTACAGGCGATGACTGCAAATAATAAGAAGGTTGAGTATTATATTCCAATATATGATAACAAGCTCAATATTGCAAGATCCGAACGAAAATTCCGTGTACCGGATGCAAAGGTGATCGGAAGCCGGAGTTCTGATATTGCGCCCGAAAATAAAGAAACGAGATTTGGGAGAGAATTAGATAAATATAAGAAAAATATTGCTAAATTAGCTATTTTAACAAAAGGTAATAACTTAAATCTGTCATCAAACTGGCTAAAGCCGGGTTACCTTGATGATGTCTTAAAAGAGTTCAATAAGGAAAGTGAAAAGAAAGAAGTTATTGATACATTTTTGGATATTACAAAGCTCGTATCGAAGGAATTCAAAGATGATCAGACTCATGACATTAATCCTGCCATAAAGAGCTATGCTGCTATTAAAGAGGCAGAGGCAGATATGTTAAAAAACAGAAATTTCTTAAATGAAGACCATCCGTTCAGCGTTCTTTCATCTCTTGCAGACAAGATAGATATATCGGAATCTGCCAATGCAATAGATGCTCTGAAACCGGACATTGTCTTCAAAACACTAATGGGCGGCGAGAATAAGAATGTTTTTGATATAGGCGGCGCTGCATCATATTTGTTGCAGATCAGCAATATGATCAAGTCGTTTGAAGCTGATCTCAATAAAGATCCGGATCCGAGAATTGAAATTTATAAAAAAACCATAGGACTGTCCTATGTTCTTC
>JAIKZC010000197.1 GCA_024682575.1 Lachnospiraceae bacterium
AGGGCGGCTTATTTTATACCTAATCTCATTGGAGGTATTGTTCTTGGTTATATATGGCAGTTTATATTCAATAATGTAGTACTTAAGTGGACTTACGAAATGTTCGGATACAACAGCTCAATGCTTTCTAAATATAATACAGGCTTTTTTGCGATCATAATGGTATATATCTGGCAGTATGCGGGATACATAATGATGATATATATCACGGGTCTTACAACTGTTCCGACTGATATCATAGAGGCGGCAGCAATTGACGGTGCAACTGCAGTACAGACTTTCTTCAGAATTAAACTTCCGATGATAGCTTCAACGATCACGGTATGCACTTTTTTAACGCTTCAGTCGGCATTTAAGCAGTTTGATGTAAATATGGCGCTGACAAACGGTACGGGATCTGTAAACTTTATGGGGCAGTATCTGTCAAACGGAACACAGATGCTCGCGCTTAATATTTATAATACAGCGATCACAAAAAATAATTATGCTATGGGTCAGGCAAAGGCAGTATTGTTTTTCATAATTCTTTCTATCGTATCTATTATTCAGGTCAGAATATCCAACAAGAGGGAGGTGGAGATGTAATGGTAAAAAAACTTAGTTTTGCAGGAATTGTTATAAGAATCGTTTTCTTTGCTGTAGCATTATATGTCCTTTTTCCATTTCTGCTGGTTGTTACAAATGTTTTCAGAACTGCTAATGATATTGTTGCAAATCCCGTAAGTGTAACGGGAATGTCTTTTGAAAAACTTGTAACAAACCTTACATCTGTAATTAATAACAGTAACTTCAGTTTCTGGTCGGCATTTGGAACCTCAGCTTTAGTAACGGTGTTGTCGATCGTACTTCTGGCGGTTCTGGGCGGAATGGCTGCATGGGTAATATGCCGTAATAAAACAAAATGGTCGGCATTTATTTATATGGTATTTATCGCATCAATGATAATCCCGTTTCAGGTTGTAATGCTTCCGTTGATCTCTACATTCAGAGATGTGGGAAAGTTTCTTGGAATCGGTATGCTCCAGTCTTTTGCCGGAATAATCTTTGCATATCTTGGATTTGGCGGAGCCATGACTGTTTTTATATTGACAGGATTTATAAAAACAGTGCCGTATGAGCTTGAAGAGGCTGCAGCGATCGATGGATGTTCCCCGGAAGGAACTTATTTCAAAGTTATTTTTCCTTTATTAAAACCACCGATAGTTACGGTTACAATACTTAATGGCATGTGGATATGGAATGATTATCTTCTTCCGTCATTAATGCTCGGTCACAATGGCAGGATAAAAACACTTCCGGTAGCTGTTCAGGCTTTTGTAGGCTCATATGTTAAGCAGTGGGATCTGATCCTGACGGCAGCCCTTCTTGCCATTATACCTATGATAATACTTTTCCTCTTTGCGCAGAAGCAGATCATGGGAGGTCTTGTAGATGGTGCCGTAAAGTCATAAAAGCAGAGGGGAGAGGAAAATTTGTATAAGAAAAAAAGGAATTTGATCAAATGGTGGCAGGAAAGTATAGTATATGAAATATATGTAAAAAGTTTTAAGGATTCAAATGGCGATGGGATCGGGGATATTAACGGAATTACTGAAAAGCTTGATTATTTAAGGTCGATTGGAGCCGGTGCACTCTGGCTAACACCTGTTTACAGATCACCGCAGACAGATAATGGCTATGACATAGCGGATTATTATGAAATAGATGAAAGCTATGGCAGTATGGAAGACATGGAGAGGCTTATCTCAGAGGCGGATAAAAGAAATATAAAAATTGTAATGGATCTGGTTTTTAATCACACATCAGATCAAAATAGCTGGTTTATTGAATCAAAATCCTCCAGAGACAATGAAAAAAGCGACTGGTATATATGGAGAGATGCAAAAGAGGACGGTTCAGAACCTAATAACTGGAGGAGTATATTCGGCGGTTCAGCATGGACCTGGTGTGAAGAACGCAGACAATATTATCTGCATACATTTTTAAGCTCTCAGCCAGACCTGAATTGGGAAAATCCAGATGTAAGAAGGGCATTGTATGATGTTGCACGTTTCTGGCTGGAAAAAGGAGTGGGAGGCTTTAGGATGGATGCCGTAACCTATATAAAGAAGCCTGAAGGTTTCGGGGACGGAAAGCCTGATGCATCTGACGGAATGGTCGGCATTCATTCTATGACGGCAAACACAAAAGGTATATTGGATTATTTACATGAATTCAAAGAAAATGTCCAGAAGGGAACAGATATTTTTATAGTTGGAGAAGCTAACGGTGTGACTTCGGCTGAGCTTCCTGAATGGGTAGGAGACAGGGGAGTTTTCGATATGATATTTGAATTCAGTCATGTAAATGTCGATCTGGCTGATGAGTCAAACTGGTGTGAGCAGCGAAGGTGGAAACTGACCGAGCTCAAAAGATGCCTCTCAGCCAGCCAGGAATCAACTGCAAAAGAGGGTTGGTATCCGATTTTTTTTGAAAATCACGATATAAGCAGGTCGATAGACCATTTTGTGCCGGCGTGCAGAGATAAGGTATCGGCCGGGAAGGCGTTGGCTGCAGTTTTAATGACGCTTAGGGGAACGCCGTTTCTTTATCAGGGTGAAGAAATCGGTATAACAAATTTAATGTCTGATTCAATAAAATCTTATGAGGATATATCCACTATAAATCATTACAAATTTGCAATGGATAACGGATATTCGGAGAAAGAGGCCATGGACGCGGTACATCATTTCAGTAGGGACAATGCAAGAACACCGATGCAGTGGACAGCAGGGGCTAACGCAGGATTCAGTGATTCAGTTCCGTGGTTTACGCTTCATCACGATTATAAAAAAGCTAATGTGGAAACGGAAACAAATAATGATGATTCGCTCCTTTCGTGGTATCGCAAGCTTCTGGAAGTCAGAAAGACAAATTATGTGTTTATTGATGGGGCTTATCGTGAGATCATAGAAGATAATGAACAGACATATGCTTATATAAGAGATGATGAGAAAGAATCGGCTGCTGTATTTGTGAATTTTACGGACAAAAAAGCTGAATATGATGCTGAATTGATCGGATCATATGAATTCCTGATATCTTCTTATGGTTCAAATGAAGAAAAGGGCGTACTCAGACCTTATGAAGCTGTGATCTTTACAAAAGCCATCTCTTGAAGCTGAAAATTTATATCATAAATGAAACACTTTTGGAAGCTGGGAGTTATATCAGCTTTCCGAAAGGTGTTTTATGATTGCTTAAGAAGCGCTTAAATAGCGGTTTTTTGTAATTCTGATAAAAAAATAAAAAAAATTCAAAAAAACTGTTGACAGTATGGGTAGTATGGTGGTATATTATCACTGTTGCGCGACACAAGAGCTTAACAAAAAAGCTTCCCAGAGCGCATAAATATGGGATCTTAGCTCAGCTGGGAGAGCATCTGCCTTACAAGCAGAGGGTCACAGGTTCGAGCCCTGTAGGTCCCATATCTTTCAAATAAATATGGCGAGATAGCTCAGCTGGCTAGAGCACGCGGTTCATACCCGCGGTGTCGAGGGTTCAAGTCCCCCTCTCGCTACTAGAAGGAACTCAAGAGAGTTCCTTTTTTGTTATCTCAAATGGACCCGAGACACCGCGGGCGGTGGAGAGGGCGCACGACGTCCAGTGGACGTCGGCTTTGCATCTGAAATACATATGTTATATTATAGATATAATTTCACATAGACAATTTCAGTTAAGGAGAAAAATTATGCAGGCATATACTGATTTTATGAGGTATCTAAGGTTTACGGATGGCTTATCTCCAAGCGATATAATTGGATGGATATTGGCGGCTATTGCCGGTGTTGTTGCTTATAAACTCATCGATCATATGCAGACATCTATAGAACGACATAGTATGTTGTCTTCGGTAGAGGATGAAATAACAGGTATATTTAATTCTGTAACTGCCCTGTCTTTTGATAAAAATGATGAATGGCCTGAAGATGGTATCATAAATGATAAAAATAGGGTGATGGTCCGTTCTGTATTACATGATAACACACCCTGGCAGGTTATTCGGGATGATAATGGCAGTATAGAATGCAGAATTGTAGGGAATCAAAGATACCTGCATATCAGAAATGATGATAAATATAATGAATGGATATCAACTCAGGCTTTGCATGAGATAGAACTCAAGGCACGCCGTATAGAAAAGATGTTTAAGAGCGGCATCGTCAAAAGAGTGGATCTCGCAGATTTGTTTCGTGAGATAGTACCGCTTGCAACAAGTGGAAGAATTGAATTTTTCAGGGCATATTATGGAGATTATGATGCGGAATGTATAGGATATCTGGTTATGCAGACGATAGTGTCATGTTATAACTATAAAAATTATGAAATTATAAATGAATTTGCAGAGTATTATCTTGAGCATCCCGATATACATTATCTTTTTATAAAAGGCCGCAGGATCAGGAAATTTGAGGATATGTCAAGTGTAAATAAATTTGGTAAAATTATAGAGAGTCAGAGGAAAAAGTGATGAAAGCAGATGCAGTGATACTTGATGTGGATGGAACGATCTGGAATTCCACCGGAATAGTTGCGGATGCATGGAATGATGCAGCGAAAGAGATGAAAGTTAAAAATAATACGATCACCCCTGAGATCCTAAAAAGTTATTTCGGAAAGACAATGGAAGAGATAGCAGCAGGACTTTTTGAAGGAATAGATGAAGAGAACAGATATAAGATAATGAGACTTTGTGAAAAAAAGGAACAGGAATATCTGGAGGCTGACCCCTGTCATATATGCTACGAGGGCGTCAGAGAGACCGTAGAGGCTATTTCAAAGCGAATCAAGGTATATGTTGTCAGTAACTGCCAGAAGGGCTATATAGAGCTCATGCTGCGCAAGACAGGCATGGAAGAGTTTGTAACTGATTTTGAATGTTACGGGAATACAGGCAATGGTAAAGCGGCGAACATCGCATTGCTTGTCAGACGAAATAATATTAAGAAGCCTGTTTATGTCGGGGACACTGCAGGAGATGCAGAGGCTTGTAAAGAGGCAGGAGTGCCATTTATATTCGCATCGTACGGTTTTGGAAGCGTTGATAAATATGCAGCAAAAATAAATAAATTTCCGGATCTTCTGGATATTCTTTAAGAAAAAAGGCATTTGTCATTGTACAGATAATGACAAATGCCTTTTGTTTATTGAAATTACCTCACCTATGCCCTCACGGCTTAGACGTGGGGCATAAGAGATTTTTTTATGAATTAAATTGTAATGATATTCAATACCTGTAAAATGGAGCTTGCAAGGATTACAAGAAGGAAGATGATACATACAAAACGTATCATGAAGTTAAAGAGCTTCTTTCTTTTGAAGGTCGCACCATTTTTAGTCATTTCGTCTTCAACGGCATCAAGACCCATTGCATAGGTCACATAGAGGCAGATGGCGATGGCAGCAAGCGGCATCATGACTGAATTCGTAAGAAAATCAAAAAAGTCAAGGAATTGCATGTTAAAGATCGTAACATTTGCCAAAGGTCCATAGCCTAATGAAGAAAGGCTTCCGAGTACTATCATTATTGCGAACATAACAAGAGTAGAGATTTTTCTGTTCCAGCCGAGCTCATCTTCGAAAGTTGATACAGCTGACTCTGTAAGAGCGATCGCACTTGTAAGGGCTGCGAAGAAAACTAAAAGGAAGAACATGATACCGATAAATGATGCATGTCCCATGTCGGCGAACACCTTAGGGATTGTGATGAACATAAGGCTCGGGCCTGCTTTTAATACGGATGAATCTCCGCCGCTGAAAGCAAATACTGCAGGAATGATCATGAGACCCGCCATGATGGCGAT
>JAIKZC010000211.1 GCA_024682575.1 Lachnospiraceae bacterium
AGCTTTTCAAAAGCATCTGCTCCTGCACCACTTTCGATTGCTTTCGCAGTTTCTTCTTCCTCTTCCTCCTGGTTGAACTTTCCGAAGAGCATAGCAGGATCTCCAATATTCTTAAGAGCCTGTTCCTCTTTCTTTACCAAGATTTCCATAATACGAGCATCGCCCTTAATTCTTGGATTATCACTATCAATAAGCATATATCTGATATCTGGTTGCTCACGCTGTCCATAACGATCAATACGACCATTTCTCTGTTGGAACACCATAAGTGACCAAGGAATATCAAAGTGAATCAGCCTATGTGATAGATAATGTAAATTGATACCCTCAGATGCAACATCAGATGCAACAATGACTCTGATAGGAGATTCTGCTCTGCCAAATTCATCTACAATACGCTGAAGCTCTTTATCGCTCATCCCACCATGCATTACTTCAAGCTGATTGTCCTTTAATCCCAAGTCCTTTTTTAGATTTTCAGCAAGGTAACGCATTGTTTCTATACGTTCTGTAAAAATAACAAGACGACCATCATTTTTTCCAGGAGTCCATCCATACTCCTGGCTCCTTAAAAGAGCAATCAACTTGGCGTATCTTGAAAAATCTGCTGGAGTAATCAGCTCTAATGCATTTTTTAATTCTCTTAAAGATGCAATATCTGGCATATCTCCATCCAGATATTTCTTTTCAAGCTTTTTAATTCTTGCCTCTAAACTCTTAATACATGCTGCCGGTGAAGAGAATAAAGATTTTTCAAGACTAGTCTTAAAGAGAATCCCTTTCCCTCTCGCTCTTGTCTCATCCATCTGAAGCTTCATATCAGCAAAAATATCATAAGCAGCTTCTTCTCGTGCAGACGCAGCACATCGCTCAATAGTAATTACACGCTCTTTAAAAGCGCCAGAGACCTGATCCTGAATGTCTTTCTTAAAACGTCTGATAAGAAGCCCCTGAATATCATCTTTTGTATAGTTTTCTTCATCAGCAATTGCAGTCGGATCAAGCATATTCATTAGAGATGCAACTGACTGTCCTTTACCGTCATGAGGAGTTGCTGTAAGCATAATTAGAGTATCTGAACGATTAGCAAGCAATGATGCAAGCTTACTTCTTTGAGAACTTCTATCTCCTCTTTTTGCAACATTATGTGCTTCATCAATAACGATAATATCCCACCATGCATTCTCAAGATGGGTACGATACTCAAGGTCATTTTTCAGTGTATCTACTGAAATAATGGTCTTATCGTAATAGAAGAACGGATTATAATTGGTCGGAATTTTTGCTCTTACACTTTGAATTCTTGATGAGTCCAGACGTACAAGCGGAATTGTAAAGCGATTCCACATTTCCTTCTGAAACTGTGTCATCATACTTTTAACTGTGACAACCAGGATTCTCTTGCCCTTACCACGTGCAATAAGTTCGGACATTAGAATTCCAGCTTCCAAAGTCTTTCCTAGACCAACTGTATCAGCGATAAGAATTCTTTGACGTGTTTTATTCAAAGCCATTTGAGCTGGTTCAAGCTGATATGGCATCAAATCCATTGCAGCCTTATCACCAATATGGATCTTATTATCTGTTGGTATCTTTTTTCTCCACTGGCTTTCAATATATACTTTTGATTTTCTAAAGAAAGCAGAGTCATCCGATACAAGAGTAACCTTCGCCGGATCAACAATTTCTTTATCATCTTCAACATCCACAAGGAACATTGATTCATAATCTTTAACAAGCTGAGAAATGCCTATTACATGTAAAGTTTGATTTCCTAAACTATTCGTTTCGACTTTTTTAACCATCCACTCCTCACCGCGAACTATAATACGCATTCCCGGTGCATACTTAATTTCATTATTAACCATAAATACCCTTTCCATATACTTCTCTTAAAAATATTAAATCTCATTATTCTTAAGATTATATGAGATATAATTCTGAATAATATTGTCCTATTTATGTATAACTATCCATTCAATATTATATCACTCCAAACACAGCTAAAGGGTATATTTAACGCTTTTAAGCTATTTATTTTTCTACAAAATATTAACTGAGCAAAGTTGATAGTAAATTGACTAACAATAATCGCAAATAAAAATATTAAGGAGCTAGCGGTTTTAGATAATTACTAA
>JAIKZC010000219.1 GCA_024682575.1 Lachnospiraceae bacterium
AACTTTCTCCAGTGAAGCCGGAGGTTCGATCAAGGCTTACAACAATACTATAGTAGATACTAACAATACAAGTTCTTTCATACCTTACGGTGCTTCAACCTATCTCATGAAAGGCACAACGACAAGCTACAGCACTATCGACACCAGCAAACATTTTGATGCCTATGAAGTAAGCTCAAGAACTGATACAGTTCCTTCCAGCGTAACTTCTCTCAAAGGCGGCTACAGCTATAATAATTTCGATACTGACGGATCTGTTGATCTTGCGGTTGATGAAAGCAATATCGACAGCCCTGATGAAAACCTTGTAGCAAAGATAGAGGCACAGGCAGGCCGTGTGAACGGCGGTGATCTCCAGTTCAGCTTTGATAACGATACTGAAGATACCAATTCAAGCATCATTGCAAAATTAAAGTCCGCTGTATCAAATTATTCATCATCATTGGTAAGTGTCGGCGGAATTGATGCTTCAATAGTATCTGATGACAGTACTTCGGACGACAGTTCTTCAGATGACAGCAGTTCTCCAGAAGATTCTGAGGAAACATCATCAGAAAATGAAAAGTCAGATGATTCAGGCGAAGTTGTAAGCTACAGCAGGGTACTCAATGCAAGCGACCTTACCGTTGGTGAATATTCAGAAGATTTCACCGCAGGCGATAATACATTCTTTACTATTACAGCTTCAGAAAATAATGTTGTAAAAGTAGATGCAAGCAAAAAGACTTACAATGATATAAGCTTTACCCAGAGACTTAAGACCGGCGGAGCAGGTTCTTATGGAGCAAGATCCATTGCCTTCACTACAGAAGGAAGCGGAACTGTCACAGTATATGCAACCTCTTCAAGCAGTAAAGAAGCAAGGGTATTAAATTTCGGAACAGCTTCAGACGGTGAATTTCTTGCAGCTTCTACAGCAGATGTAAGTAACAGCGGAATCTGCACCTGCGAATTCGAATTCAGCAAGGCAGGAACTTATTACCTCTATTCTGAAAGCGGCGGAATTAACTTCTATTATGTAGATGTAGAATATACAAACAGTGATGATTCTGATTCAAGCTCAGAGGACAGCAGTTCTGAGGACTCTTCAAAAGACAGTACAGAAGACAGCAGCAACGATGACAGCTCCTCATCTGATTCTTCAGAAGACAGCAGCAACGAGGATTCTTCATCAGACAGCTCCGAGGACAACACAAGTGACGATTCACCTGTAAGCGATGATTCAAACGATGACTCAAGCAGCAGTGACAGTTCTCAGGACAGCAGCGTCTCAGACAATGAAAGCAGTGTTTCAGAAGCTTCCGTTATAGCCGGCGGTAAGCTTGATATTTCTGATAAGATTTCCGGCGCAGTACGTTTCAAGATCACCGATAAATCTCAGAAAAAGATTGCAAGCGTAACCAAGAAGGGTATCGTAAAGGCAAAGAAAAAGAAATCCGGTGAAGTTACTATAACCGGATATCATAAAGTTGCAGGCAAATACGTTGCGATCGGTTCCTATACCGTTAAGGTTGTTGCTCCTGTTCTTCTCCAGAAGACAGTCACCGCAACAGCAGTAGGCGAAACAATAAGCGCCAATGACATTATCTCCTGCGAAGGATTTGAAGTAAGCAGCTGGAGCTCTTCAAACAAGTCCGTTGCAGTAGTATCAAATACAGGACTTGTAAGAACCCTCAAAAAAGGATCCTCAAAGATCACAGCTACCTTCATAAGCGGCGGCAAAAAGATCAAATACCGCTTCAAGGTAACAGTTAAATAAGCTAACATCTTCCTTTACACACAATACATTCACCAAAGCACATGACCGAAGCTGAAAGCGGGAATGTGCAGAAAAAAGAAACAGCAGCCATTTTTTGGATGGCTGCTGTTTTTGTTTGGATTGTTCAGTTAAAAATCGAAAAGCGACTAATACGGAATAAAATTCCTGATTGGTCGCTATTTCGTTGTAATTATAGGCACTCAGTGATACAATATGACTAATCAGGAATCAAATTCCAGATTAGTCATATTGTAAAGAGAGAATATTATATGGAATATATTAAAAGAGCTGTTGAAGATATAGTGAAACATTCAGCAAAAACTTTCAAATGCGTACTGATAACAGGCGCAAGACAAACCGGAAAATCAACTTTGATGAAGCATTTATACTCAAAAGTAAAGCAGGTGTCTTTTGATGATCCCTTTGTTGAGGAACAGGCCAAAAACAATCCAGAAATGTTCCTTTCATTAAATGAACCACCTGTCTTTTTAGATGAAATTCAATACGTACCATCTTTATTTAGATACATAAAACAATCCAGCGATAATAGTAATTCGAAAGGCCTATACTATCTTTCCGGATCACAACCATTTAAGCTTATGGAATTGGTATCTGATTCATTAGCAGGACGAGTAGCCATTATCGAATTACCACCGCTATCACTTAGAGAAATTATGAAGAGTAACTATACTTCACCATTTATCCCAACAGTGGAATACGTACACGATCGAAATAAGGAAGCAATAAAACCAAATAATATTTGGAAGATAATACATCGTGGCGGATACCCTGAAATGCAAGACCCTGATATGGATTGGGCAATGTTTTTTGCAAGCTATGTCAAAACCTATTTAGAGCGTGATGTTCGAGAATTAGCTGCAGTCCAGGATTTAGATGCATTCCGCAGATTTATGGTGGCATGTGCTGCCAGAACCGGACAGATGCTTAATTATTCCAATATTGCAGATGAAGTTGGCAAAGATGCCAATACTATAAAGAATTGGATTTCAATATTAGAAGCATCCGGAATAATATACATACTTGAGCCCTACGCTAATAGTGCGCTTAAACGCGCCATAAAAACACCAAAACTTTATTTTAGAGATACGGGATTGGCTGCATATCTTACAAGATGGCTTACTCCTGAAACCCTGGCAGCAGGAGCCATGAGCGGAGAATTTTTTGAAACCTTTGTAATTTCTGAAATCCTAAAAAGCTATTCTAATCGCGGATTAGATTATCGTTACTTTGTATCCTATTATCGAGGTAAAGATAAGAAAAAAATCAGGAAAAATGGTGAAGTATCCTATGAAGAAGCAGAGATTGATTTTATTATCGAACAAGACGGAGTTTTATATCCTATTGAAATCAAAAAAAGCAGCAACCCTTCAGCTGATATGACATCCGCATTCCAAATACTTGATAAAATACCGGAAAAGAAAAGAGGCACAGGTGCCATTATATCTATGTGTCCTATGCCTGGTTCTCTAAGAGAAAATATACTTCAAATTCCATATTGGTTTATTTAAAAAGACTTCTGGTCATTTTAGACCAGAAGTCTCTTTCTTTACATTCATTACAGCGGCTCACCAAGCAATGTCTCTTTTGATTTTCCCTCTGTTCTTGTCTCATCTTTGATCATCTGCATCGTTTCAGCTTCGTTGTATTCAGTTAAACACATATCTGTCACCTCCGCTCTAAAAACCTAAAACAAATTCTTTTCACTAGCTGATCTATACCGTTCGATATACTCTTTTGCTTTTTCTTCCGGCAGATCATATCTCTTCTTGAGCTTTTCAACTATTATTTTTTCCGAAATTCCATCCTCTATCTTATCTTCGATGAAAATTCGTATTCCTTCAGCTTTTCCTTCAGCTTTTCCTTCAGCTATTCCATCCGCTTTTCCATTATCATAAATCTTGAACTCCGGCAAATCTATCACATGTCCACCCATAAGATCACCAACCTTCTTCTGAATATTTCTTCGTTTCATAGTAAGATTATACGCAACTCTATGTGTCAATTTTATG
>JAIKZC010000241.1 GCA_024682575.1 Lachnospiraceae bacterium
TAAATTCGAGCAGAAAACATATACTGATTCAGAAAGCGGACTCAGCATTACTTATAATCTTTATCTGCCTGAGGACTATGATGAATCAAAAACTTATCCAATGGTAGTATTTATTGGTGACTCCAGCTGCGCAGGTGATGACCCGACTTATTCACTGACACAGGGCAGAGGCGGACTTGTGTGGGCAACAGACGAGTGGCAGTCAGTTAATCCGACAATTGTAGCTGTTCCAACATATCCGGAGACAATCCTTGACGATCATGGCAGTTATACTACTACAGAATATGTAGAACTCACAAAACGTTACATCGACTATATGTCAGAAGAGTACGCGGTTGATACAGACCGTATCTACGGAACAGGCCAGTCTATGGGTTGCATGACAACTCTTATTCTTGCATCAGAATATCCGGATCTTTATGCGGCGTGTATGTTTGTAGACGGACAGTGGGATATCAGCACGCTGACAGGTCTTGAAGATCAGAAATTTGTTTATTTTGCGGCAGAAGATGATACAAACGCATGGAATGGTGCTCAGGAAGTTATGTCAATGTTTGATGATGATTCTGTCTCATATAAGTATGCGCAGTGGGATGGAAACTGGTCGGTTGATGAACTGTCATCGGCTGCAGCAGAACTTTTTGAAGATGGAGAGGATCAGTATTTTATCTCATGGAAGACAGGTACCATAGAAGCTAAATCTTCCGGCATGGGTGGTACAGCTGCACCGGCCGGAAATGGAAAAGGATTCCAGGGTGGACCTCAGGGATTTGGAAATGCCGGTCCGGATAATGAAAGTTCAACAGCGGAAAGTTCAACAGAGGAATCTGTTGAAAACAGTGAAGGATCTGCTGAAATGGCAGGCGGAATGGGCGGAAATGACAGCGGTTCATATCATATGGCATCCTTTGATTATGCATATAACTGCGTAGCAGCAATGGAGTGGCTTTTCAGTCAGACAAAATAAGATTCACAAGTAAAATAAATCAATATAGAATAAAGAAAGATTAATTGAGCCATCAGTGTATATAAAAGCACTGATGGCTTTTTTAAATTGACGATTACGCATCTCAATGATAAAATTATATCAATGTATTAGCAGAAAAAGAATTAAGCTGTGAATGTTGGTTTCGTATCTTTTTGCAAGAACAGGAATTGCATGAACACGGCTTTTTTAATGCGAAAAATATAAATCAGGGAGGATGAGATTTGTTCAAAATGAAAAAGAAGTTAATTGCTTTTGCGCTGTCCGCTGTGATGGCAGCGGCATGCCTTACGGGCTGTGATGCCGGTAAGGAGAGGATGATGTTCGGTACCGGAGGCACAGCCGGAACCTATTATGCCTATGGCGGAATCCTGTCACAATACATGACAAAATATGCCGGAGTCAAGGTAACAGCGGTTTCCACCGGTGGTTCAAAGGTAAATATACAGTCGATCCAGGATCATGATTTTCAGCTTGGATTTACTCAGTCAGATGTAATGGATTACGCATGGAACGGAACAAAGACTTTTGAAAAAGATGGCGCTGTAAAGGATTTCAGAGTCATAGGCGGACTTTACAACGAAACAGTCCAGCTCTTCTCGATGGATGATGATATCAAATCTGTGGAAGAGTTAAAGGGAAAGAGCATATCAATAGGTGAGGCAGGTTCCGGAGTTTACTTTAATGCGCTCGATGTGCTTAATGGAGCAGGCATTACACTTGATGATATTAAGCCTCAGTATCTGAGCTTCGAGGACAGTAAAGAAGCACTTAAAGACGGTAAGATAGATGCTGCATTTATAGTTGCGGGGGCACCGACCACTGCAATTACAGAGCTCGCAACAACAAATGGTGTAAATATCATAAATATTGATGGTGAGCTGAGAGATAATATTTTATCGGAGTGCCCATATTATACGGCATTACAGATTCCTGCAAATACTTATCCGGATCAGAACGAACCTATTGAGACTATCACTGTCAAAGCAACCTTGATCGTGGATGCGAGTGTTGATGAGGATATCGTTTATAATATGACAGCAGCTCTTTTTGACCATACAGAAGAGATAAAGGCTGAGAATGCAAAGGGAAGCGAGCTCAGCGTTGAAAATGCGACAGAGGGTATGGCGGCACCGTTCCATAAGGGGGCAGCAAAATATTATGCTGAACATGGAATAACGGTTGAAACAGAATAAAATAATAAGGAGAGGAAAAAATTGATCCATCAGAATAAAAATAACAGTCCGAACAATGCCAGTCAGGCGCAGGCATCGATCGATGCTGTAATGAGAAAATATGACAGAGAGAGCAATACCCGTGTGTGGACCGGTAATGCCCAGAAGATAATAAGAATTATAATAGCAGCTTTTTCGATATGGTGTATTTACGTAACGCTTTTTGCAACATTTCTGGAAGAAATAAGACTTACATCATTTCTTGCATTGATAATCCTCATGGGCTTTCTGCTTTATCCAATAAAAAAGGGTGTTACAAAGCCAAACCATATGCCCTGGTATGATATAGTTATGATGATCCTGGGAACAGGCTCTTACCTTTACTTTACTTTTAATGCAAATTCTATAATTCAGCAGGGAACGAGATTTCATACCTATCAGATAATCATAGGCATAGTTGCCGTTCTCGCTCTTATAGAAGTAACCAGACGATGCGTAGGTATACCGATATTGCTGGTAGCAGGATTCTTCATCATATATGCATTGAGCTTTGGTCTTACAAATCCGGAGTTTTTCGGCAGAGTAAAGTACCTTGTAAGAAATCTTTTTTATACAAAAGAAGGTATATTTGCAACACCGGTAAGCGTATGTTCAAAGTATATCGTAGTATTTATAATATTCGGCGGATTCTTAGAGAAAACAGGAATTTCAAATTTCTTTATCGAAATGGCAAACTGTGTAGCAGGTAAATATGCAGGCGGACCGGCGAAGGTTGCCGTAATTTCATCAGCTCTTTGCGGAATGGTTTCTGGATCTTCGGTAGGAAATACCGTTACAACAGGATCAGTAACTATCCCGATGATGAAAAAGACAGGATACCGTGCTGAATTCGCAGGTGCCATAGAGGCAGCATCATCAACAGGCGGACAGATAATGCCTCCTATAATGGGAGCGGCAGCTTTCCTTATGGCTGACTTCGTTGGCGTTCCCTATGCGGATATCATAAGCAGGGCAATAATCCCGGCAGTACTTTATTTCGCAGGAATATTTATAGCAGTTCATCTCGAAGCAAAGAAACTCAATCTTTCAGGTATTCCGAAAGAAGAGCTTCCAAAGATCGGAAATATAATTAAGAAGCTCTATCTCTTACTTCCGCTGGTAATGCTTGTCGTATGGGTATCAGGAAACATGATGACAATGCAGAGAGCAGCAAGCTTTGCAATATTACTTACGATAGTAGTAAGTCTTTTTAATAAAGATAATCGCATAACTCCGGCTAAGATATTTGATGCACTGGTAACAGGCGGAAAAGGAGCTATAACTGTAGCTGCAGCCTGCGGTGTAGCCGGTATAATTTCAGGCTGTATAACTATGACAGGACTTGCAAATGAACTTATCAATGCGATCATTTCAGTTGCAGGCGATAAACTTATAATCGCACTCCTCCTAACAATGCTTTGCTGTATCGTACTTGGAATGGGAGTACCTACAACGGCTAACTACTGCATCATGGCAGCAACAACAGCACCAATACTTGTAAGAATGGGCGTACCTGCACTTGCAGCACATTTCTTTGTATTTTATTTCGGAATAGTTGCGGATATCACACCACCTGTGGCACTTGCGGCATATGCAGGATCGGCTATAGCAAAATCAAATCCGATGAAAACAGCCTTCAATGCTTCAAGACTTGCAATCGCTGTTTTCATAGTACCTTATGTATTCTGCATGAATCCGGCACTTCTGCTTATAGATACCAGCGCTGCAGGAGTTGTTCTGATAGCTTGCACCTCATTCATAGGAATATTTGGAATTTCAGCAGCACTTGAAGGCTATCTCTTTACAAATATGATAATCCTAGAAAGACTGCTCCTCCTCGTCGGTGGAATATGCATGATAGATCCAAACCATCTCACAGATTTTGTTGGTTTTGTACTTATTGTGGCAGGATGTGTAATTCAGAAGATCAGGAGTAACGGGATAAACAAAACGGGGGTAAAGGCATAATGAATTCAAAATATAAGGTTGTTACAATAGGCAGAGAGTATGGTGCCGGCGGAAGAACTGTTGCAAGAGGACTTTCAGAAAAACTCGGAATTCCATTTTATGATAAGGATATCGTAAGGCTGACTGCCGAAAAAAGCGGATTTTCAGAGGATGAGATAAAAGAAGAAGGCGAGGAAATAAGTTATTTCTCGGGATTATTCAACAGACTCCTTAGAAATTCTTCAGCCTACAGCAGTTCATATGATGCGATTTTTGATGCCCAGGTAAAAATGATGATGGAGATCGTTTCAGAACCCTGCATAATAGTTGGGCGCTGTTCAAATATAATATTTAACCTGGCCAATATCCCATCATTTGATGTTTTTCTCTTTGCTGATATAGAGAAAAGAATTAAAAGGGCAGAAGAGCTCAAAGAGTATGGCAAAATGGATATAAGAAAATACGTTGAAAAGCGTGATTCTGAAAGAGATAACTTTTACAAGATGTACACCAAACGCCAGCCCGGAATGATCAAAGATTATGATATAAGCCTTAACACAGGTGATATAGGCATGGATAAATGCGTGGATATACTTTATGATATTTTGAAGTAAATAAATGAGAGAAGGCAGAGACGGTTCGTATCAGAATCGTCTCTTTTTATATAATATCAGCCAAGATATTGCACAGATAAAAATACTTTTATTACTGTACTTTTTAAGGCACATTATAGAAAAGACCATATCTTATGTGGTAAGGTTTAAATATATGTAGTTTTTTAGTTTAATAAGTCCGCTATCGCTTGCGGATGAAAACTTTTGGGGGTATTCTATATGAGGAGCAAGCTGAACAAAAATTCTATTGCCTATCTTATTCTCACTAAGCTTCAGAAGGTTTTTGTGATCATTACGGTCGTAGTGGTTGTTTTAATGGCATGTCTATTTCTTTTTACACAATATACAGCAGTTGTTAATAATGCGGGAATAGTTCGTGGAGGCAGTCAGAGAGCCATAAAGCAGGTATTTGCGGGATATGATGCGACCGAGGCTATAGGAAAAATGGACAGTATGCTCACTAAACTAAAGGGAGCCATGCATCTTGGATCGTTTGGGAAAAAGCGTACAGCGGTCGAGGATTACTGGAATAATGAAATAAAGCCGGCTATAGAAGATTATAAGTCAACAGGTGACGGGGCAGCGCTTCTTGAAAAATCTGAAACATATTTCGGACTTACTAATGATATGGTAAGTTCTGCTCAGCTTGTGGTTGACGTATTAGCCGGAATTCTTTATGTAATGCTGATTGCATTTGCAATTTCCGTAGCCATAATTTTAAAAAACGTTTATCAGGTATTTGATGAACGCGTTGTTAAGCCTATCTACGGTCTTGAAGAGGATGTTGATAAGCTTGCCAATGGAAGCCTTCTTATAGATTTTAATTATGAAAGGGATGATGAGATAGGAGCGATGTATGATCTCCTTAACAAAATGAAATCATCTCTTACTGAGTATGTCCATGACATAGATTCTAATCTCAGTACCATGGCAGAGGGTAATCTTGTGGACAGTACAGATATGGAATATGTCGGTGACTATATTCCGATAAAGGAGAATCTTACAAATATACGTTCCACACTCTGTAATGATATCCAATCTATGGGAAGACTTGCGGATCAGGTTGCGGTAAGTGCAAATGAGGTTTCAAAAGTATCACAGAGCCTTGCAGACGGTGCGATGACTCAGACCGGAAGCATAGGAGAGCTTCAGGAAAAGATCAACGTGACAATGGAGCTCAATGAAGAGGTTGGAAATTATGTGGATGAAGCTGTAAGATCCGGCGAGAATACGGTAAGGAGTATTGAAGAAAGTAAAGTCCAGATGAGCAATGCAGTAGATGCGATGGGGGAGATAAGCAAGGCGTCAGAAGAGATCCGTTCAATACTTGGAGCACTTGATTCTATTACATCCCAGACAAATCTGCTTTCGCTTAATGCATCTATAGAGGCAGCAAGAGCTGGTGAGGCAGGAAAAGGTTTTGCTGTCGTAGCAGAAGAAGTCAGGGAACTTGCAGAGGGATCTGCACAGTCTACAAAGACTATCCGTGACCTTATTGCAAATACCCTTGAAAGCATAGAGCATGGCACTTCGGTTGTTAATACTGCAGCTGCATCACTTGACAGCATTACAGAAAACACGGCAAAGGTCAATGAGATCATAAGTCAGATAAATGAGCAGAGTAAGACTCAGAAATCAAATATGCTTGAGATCAACAATTTCTCAAAGGCTATACTGGATGTAGTAACAGAAAACTCCGGTATATCTGAGGAATGTGCGGCATCAAGTACTGAGCTCTCTGATTATTCATCTTCTCTTAAGGATACGGTAAGCAAGTTCGTTACAAATTAAATCTATTTGTTCTTATTACAAATCAGATTATGAGGGGATTAAAAAATCCATGAGTTTTTTTGAGTTTTTCAAGGAATACAGTGAGTTCTTTTTTATAATTTTTATTGTGTGTTTTTTCATATATTCGAGATATGAGATTCATATAAGAGAAAGAAATGTATTAAAGACCAGGGAACAGCAGACTGGTCTTTTGAATGAGCACGCATGCATAGAATTCCTGAATGAACTTTCTGACAAAAACACTATAAAAGGTTACGCAATAGTTTATTTCGATATCATAAGGTTTGGATTTATAAATGACCGCTATGGAATGGATATTGGTAATATTGTTTTGCGTGATTATGCGAGATGGCTCGAGAGAAGCATCACAAAAGAGGAGATCGTGGCAAGACAGACCGGAGACAGGTTTATAGCTGTGGTTTTAAGGCAGAACCTCGATAATTTCCTTGAAAACCTGAAAGAGCATTTATTTGAAATTGAATATGAGGACAGAAATTACAGTATAAATGTAGCTACCAGATCAGGTATATTTTTTCCGCTTGAACAGAAAATGCCCGGAGAAGAAATCATTTCAATAGCTCACGGGGCTCTGAATTACGGAAAAATGGTTAAAAAGGGCAACGTCACCTATATGACGGAAAAGCTTTATTCGGATATAAAAGAGAGAAAGAGATTTGAAAATGATATTCCACTTGCAATGGCAAATAATGAGTTTAAGGTTTATTATCAGCCAAAGGTAAATATACATAATAAAAGGCTTTGTGGAGCTGAAGCATTGGTAAGATGGCAGCACAAGGGACAGATGATCTCTCCCGGAAAATTTATACCAATGCTTGAGCAGAATGACCTCATGTGTGATATGGATTTCTACATGCTGAGGCATTTATGTGCGGATATATCAAAATGGATAACAAAGGGAATAGTACCGCCAACCATATCGGTTAATTTTTCGAGACGAAATCTTTCGAACGAAAATGCGGCGAATGAAATAGATGAGATAGTTAATGAATATCATGTGCCAAAAAAGATGATCGAAATAGAGATTACCGAGACGATAGATGAGTTCCCGATAAGTGTTCTGGGAGAGTTTGTAGATAATCTCCACAGACTTGGTTATCGCGTGGCAGTAGATGATTTTGGATGCGGAAGTTCATCACTCAGTCTTTTAAGGGAAGTTACTTTTGATACGCTGAAAATTGACAAAGGATTTGTGGATCGTGCATATGCAAAGGATCTGACGATACTCAACTATATAATTAAAATGGCTAAAGCGTTAAACGTTGAGGTATTGGCTGAAGGCGTAGAAAGAAAAGAACAGCTGGCAACTCTGGACAGTCTCGGCTGTGATGTTATACAAGGTTTTTATTTTGACAAGCCTCTTACAGGGAAGGCTTTTGAAGAAAGAATGCTGATTGGGGGATACTCGGATGAATAGGTTGAAGGTGATCAAAGGTGTTGTAAGAAAGTTAATGATATTCTTAGGAATATTATTGTGTATCATAGTTGCGGGATTTGTCCTGCATGTCATGGAGGTTAACAGACAGAATTCTTTAGAGAGAAAAGTCACATCTGATTCTACGGAAACGGATGTAATGATAGATATACATCCGAGAGGACAGGTTACTGACAAATGGGAGAAGGACAATGCTTTTCCGGATAAGGTCATATATGCCCGTATATATGAGGCTGCGGTCACTAATAATTCTGAAGGCATAATGAAAGACTGGTATATAAGACTTAATATTCAGGATGACTGTTTCCTTAATAATTCCTGGTGCGGAAAGATGGAGATACATCAGTTTGTTGACGGCGAGGAAAATATTCAGACTATTGACCTCAGAGATTATGAGGAAAAAGATGTTACGCTGAAGCATTTCATGGCAGGACAGGATCTCCTTATACC
>JAIKZC010000274.1 GCA_024682575.1 Lachnospiraceae bacterium
CGGAAACATGACATATCAGGAGGCTGCAGATTTTGCCGGAGAGATAATGCCCAAAATGGTGATTCCCGGTCATTGGGATATGTTTGCCCATAACAGTGCCAATCCGAAAGAATTCGAGGATTACATTAATATAAAATACAAAGGTAAATTGAATTGCAAAATCCCCAAGCTGATGGAGAAGATTTCTTATTAATGTATCCGCAGGAAATGATCGAAAATTCCTGCAATAAAGTCTCCATAACATATAGTTTTTTGTTTTTCGTACTTCGCCTGTTACGCCGTTCGCCTTAAAGTTCCTACGAGGAACGCTCTCGCTTTGGGCTCCGACGCAGCGGTACGTAATGCCGCAAAATACGCGGCATAAGTGCCGGCGTCTCGCACAATCCTCTTTAGGAACATTTAAGGTTCGCGGCTTAGGTTAACAAAAACATCCAATAGTTTAATTCAATCTGTCAATCGTTTTTCTATTTATGAATTGTAAAATTAAGTGAAAACATGAGTTGCGAGGATTATCTGTTTCCAAAAGAGGGGTCATGAAAAACGCCGGTCCTTGTTCCACGTATTTTGCGGAACTAGTACCGCTGCGATTTTTCACTTGCAGCGAGAGCGTCCCTCGTTGGAAACAGATAAGCCGAACAACGTAATATGAGAATTCCTAAAAACGAATAATTCTAATATTTTCCGGAGGTAATTAATGAGCGAGAAAAACATCACAATATACGATATAGCGAACGAAGCAGGTGTTTCTGTCGCCACTGTTTCAAGAGTAATGACCGGAAAAGCAAAGGTCAGTGCCGAAAAAAAAGATCGTGTAAATTATATAATAGAAAAATACAGTTTTAAGCCTAATGCACTTGCAAAAGGACTCACTGATACGTCCAGAAAATTAATAGGAATAATGGCTGCTGACATCCAGAACCCGTTTTATGCGACTTTAACGGCATCCTGTTCAAAAGCCGCAGAAAAAGCCGGTTATACAGTAATGATGTGTAATTCTGACGGAGACGAATCACAGCAGACGGAGCAATTAGAAAAGCTCAGGCAGCAGCAGGTTGATGCGATAATCCAGCTTGGAGGTTTCACAGATGAACTTGTTTCTAATAGTGACTATGTAAAGCTTGTAAATAAAATCTGCCAGACAACTCCTGTAGTTGTGACAGGAAAACTTGACGGAAGTTCCTGCAGACGCGTAAATATTGATGAGAGAAAAGCTGTTTCACTTATACTTGACTACTTAATTTCTCTGGATCATAAAAAAATCGCCCTAGTGGGCGGCCATATGGAAGTAACCTCAACTTACGAAAAATATCAGAAATATTTAGAGATCCTTCAGGAAAAGAATATCGAATTTAATCCGGATTATGTTATACAGGGCGGGTACAGCTATGATGAAGGTTATAGATGTGCAAAAGAGTTAATGAAAGTTAAAGATCTGCCATCTGCGATAATCGCAATTAATGATATTTCTGCTGCCGGAGTCAGCAGAGCTGTGAGGGAAGCAGGACTTAAGATCCCTAAGGATATTTCACTTGTTAGTTATGACAATACTTATATATGTTCTCTTTTCATGCCGCAGCTTACCAGTGTAGGTTATGATTATGCAGCATTTGGTAAAGCCCTTGTAGATACTGCTATTAAATCATCCCTTAAAGAAAATATACCTCTGCTGCAAAAAATTGAGCCAAAACTGTTTATCAGAGAAAGCTGCGCTAAAGCTAAATAAAAAAGAAAAAACTTCGTCATAACAATTCTGCAATGACGAAGTTTTAATTTTCATATTATTCCATTCCGACTATCTTATCAGATTCTGATGCCTTTTTAAGATAATCATCCATTACTGCAAGAGCGATTTTATACATCTTGGAGGTGGATTTATCCTCTATACCCTTTAAATCCATCAGCATAGCTTTCCTTGCATTATCTATTTCCTGATAGGTATAAAACACATTTCCGTTACTGTAAATAGTTCTTGTAGATCCATCTACTTTTGTTCCGGCATTGTCAAGTTTACCAGCCAATCCAACAGAAGCTGAAAGCTGGCCTATAAGATCACTTCGAGTCGAATCATTCATACCGATATCTCCAATCCGTCAGACCCACACTGACATTTTATAAAACAATTTTATCATAAATAAAGGTCTGATTTTGTATTTAATCGGGTACTAATAAGTTAAAAATCAAAGAACTTTGCTTAAGAAATCAATGGTTCTGGCCTCTTTAGGGTGATTGATAACTTCATCAGGACTGCCTTCTTCGACAATATATCCGCCCTCCATAAAGACAACTCTATTGGCTACTTCTCTTGCAAATCCGATCTCGTGTGTGACTACGACCATCGTCATTCCTTCACCTGCAAGCTGTTTCATTACAGCTAAAACTTCACCTACCATTTCAGGATCAAGTGCAGATGTAGGCTCGTCAAAAAGCATTACATTCGGATTCATCGCCAATGCTCTTGCAATAGCAACACGTTGTTTCTGTCCCCCGGAAAGCTGGGAAGGAAAAGCGTGGATCTTATCCTGCATCCCTACCCGCGTCAAAAGATTCTCAGCTCTTTTTGCCGCTTCAGTTTTGGAAAATTTCTTTAATTCCGTAGGCGCAAGCATCATATTTCCCATAACATCCATGTTGTTAAAAAGGTTAAAATGCTGAAAAACCATACCGATATTTTCACGAGCTTTATTTATATCAATTTTTTTATCGCAAATATCATATCCATTTATGAGAATACTTCCGCCGCTGGCTGTTTCAAGCCTGTTAAGGCATCTTAAAAAAGTGGATTTTCCTGATCCCGAAGGTCCAAGTATAACTACAACCTCGCCTTCCTCTATATCCATGCTTATATCTTTTAAGACTTCAAGTTCT
>JAIKZC010000283.1 GCA_024682575.1 Lachnospiraceae bacterium
ATGTTTTCAAATGAATAAGGATCAGCGTACTCTCTTGTTTTTCCGTTCTTATCTTCAATTATTACAGTATACTGAAAAGGATATTTTCTTTTTATAAGACATGCAAAATATCCGCTTTCATCTGCAAGCTCACATTCTACAGGTGTTTTTGAACGTCCCACACGTATGGATACTTTTTTGGCATCCGGAATAAAAAGCTGGATCAGAGTCTGACTTCCTACAGCATGTGCTCCAAGAAGATCCTTAGGATGATCTGCTTCCGAATATGTGACAGCCTCAATGGCTGCCCAGTCCATGAGATTATAAACTTTCTTTGTCATCTTACCTCTCCTCAATTAAATGTATAAAAAGCCCGCTTCTGAGCTTTGGTTCAAACCATGTGGATTTAGGCGGCATTAAAGCATTTCTGTCTGCCACCTCAAAAAGCTCATGTATGTCTGTCGGGTACATTGAAAATGCAACCGTATACTTTCTCGAATCTACAAGCTTTTCGAGTTCAGAAAGTCCCCTGATCCCACCTACAAATTTAATTCTGGAATCTGTTCTCGGATCCTCAATACTCAATATCGGAGCCAGAAGCTCATTCTGAAGTATTGAAACATCAAGAGCATCCACCGGATCATCGAGGATTGTTTCAGGCTTTGCAGTAAGCTTATACCAGCTGCCGCTGATATACATCCCGAAATTCCCCTTATTTTCAGGTTTATATGCCTTTTCTCCAATCTCATCTATAATAAACTTCTTTCTGACCCTGTCCATAAATCTGTCTTCAGAAAGACCGTTAAGATCTTTGACAACTCTGTTATAATCCATGATCATTAACTGATCATCCGGGAAAAGAACAGAAAGGAAGAAGTTAAACTCCTCATCGCCCTTCCAATCCCCCACTGACTGTCTCTTTCTCTCAGCAGCCTTGACTGCTGATGCGCACCTATGGTGTCCGTCACATATATAAATAGAATTTATCTCCTTAAAAGCATTTTCAATTTTATTTATATCTTCTATATTATCTATTATCCAAACTCTGTGATTTATTCCATCAGGGCTTTCAAAATCATATACCGGATTATTGTCCTTTTTTACCCTTGAAACTATACCGTTTATTATCTCATCAGATCTGTATCCGAGGAAAATAGGACCTGTCTGAGCCTCACAGGCCTCTACATGTCTTATCCTGTCTATTTCTTTATCTTCCCTTGTATTTTCATGCTTTTTAATAACTTTATTATTGTAATCGTCTACAGAAGCAACGGCAGCTATACCTGTCTGTGTTCTTCCAAGCATTGTAAGCTCATATATATAATAGCAGGGATTGTCATCTTTTATAAAATCCCCTGACCCGATCATTGAATTGAGTAATTCTCCCGCCTTTGAGTAGCATCGAGGATCATAAATATCCACATCATCATCAAAATTTATCTCAGGTCTGTCTATACGCAAAAAAGACAGTGGCTTGTCAGCTGCTTCAGCTTTTGCCTCCTGTCTCGAATATACATCATACGGAAGAGCTGCGATTTCAGCGGCTTTTCCTATATTTGGTCTTACTGCTCTAAAAGGTCTGATATCTGCCATCTTCTTCTCCTGTTACAACAGAGAAGCTGTGATCACTCACAGCTTCCTAATTCTCTTTGCCTATGTAATTATAGCCTAAAGAAATAAACAGGTCAACTTACGACCGCTTAAAGACTTGATTTTATCACCTGTTAACTATTATTATCTTCCTGCTGATTGTGTTCTGAGTTTAAGTCTTTTGGAATCTCTGTATTGAAACTCATCTGCTTCAAACTCAAACAGTCTGCTTCCGTTAACATCTGCAGAACGCAGGATCTTTGATGCCGCATCGTAAAGTCTGTCCATTAGCTCCTTCTGATTTTTTTCATTTGTCATAACTTAAAAACTCCTTAAAACTAAATCCGAAAACCTATTATAAATGTAATATCGATTATATGCAAACTTTTTGAACTTTTTGTGTTATTTATCTTAATATTTGCAAATTTTTTTCGGCGTCTTTATTTTTTCCTTAATACATGCTAAAATGTATCACGTTATCGCGTTAAAGCAAATCTAAATAGTTAGGAGCTGAGTTACGAAATGGAAACAACTAAAAAAACTTATGCTGAAATGTCAGCCAAAGAACTTGAACAGGAACTTCAGGTGCTCAAAAAAGAATATCATAAATATCAGGGAATGGATATTCACCTTGATATGAGCCGCGGCAAGCCGTGCAGAGAGCAGCTTGATCTTTCCATGGGTATGATGGATGTTCTCAATTCCTCTTCCGACCTCACCTGTGATGACGGTACAGACTGCCGAAATTATGGAGTTCTTACAGGTATTGATGAAGCCAAGGAAATCATGTCTGATATGATGGAGAACAATCCCGACAACCTTATAATTTACGGAAACTCATCTCTTAACGTTATGTACGACTGCATAAGCCGTTCCTTCACACATGGTGTAATGGGCTCAACTCCGTGGTATAAGCTCGATAAAGTAAAATGGCTCTGCCCGGTTCCGGGTTATGATCGTCATTTTGCGATCACAGAATATTTCGGTATTGAAATGATCAACATCCCCATGACCCCAGAAGGACCTGATATGGATATGGTTGAGCAGCTCGTATCCGAGGATGAGTCTATAAAGGGTATCTGGTGTGTGCCCAAGTATTCCAACCCTCAGGGTTACAGTTATTCAGATAAAACCGTTCACCGTTTTGCACGCTTAAAACCTGCAGCTCATGATTTCAGAATTTACTGGGATAATGCATACTGCGTTCATCATCTTTATGAAAAAGAGCAGGATTATCTCGTTGAAATTCTTGCTGAATGTAAGAAAGCCGGAAATCCCGACCTTGTTTACAAATTTGCATCTACTTCAAAGGTTGCTTTCCCTGGCTCCGGTATCTCAGCAATGGCTGCAAGCCTTAACAATCTCGAAGATGTTAAGAACCAGATGAAAAATCAGACCATCGGACACGACAAGGTAAATCAGCTTAGAACTGTTCGTTTCTTTAACAATATCCACGGAATGGTTGAGCATATGAAAAAACATGCTGCTATTCTTCGTCCTAAATTTGAGGCAGTTGAAAAGATCTTTTCAGAATCACTTGATGGACTTGGTGTTGGCGAATGGACAAATCCAAAGGGAGGTTATTTCATAAGTTTCGAAACGCTTCCGGGATGTGCAAAGAAAGTAGTTGCTCATTGCAAGAAAGCCGGTGTTACTCTCACTCCTGCCGGTTCAGCTTTTCCTTACCACAATGATCCTGCCGATACAAATATACGTATCGCACCTTCATTCCCTCCTAAGGAAGATCTTGAAACAGCTGCAAAGCTTTTCTCACTTTGTGTTAAACTTGTAAGCGCAGAGAAAATTTTAGAAGAAAAAAGTAAAGAAAAATAAATAGTTAATTCAAAGATAAAGCTCCACACAAAAGTGTGGAGCTTTATTAAAATAATCCGTCAACAATTTTTTCAAAATCTTCTACAAATCTTTCATTATTGCTTCCGAACTCTCTATTCATTTCCGATGTAAGTTTATCATAATTTACAATTGCAAGTTCTATATCATCTACATCGTATATTGGAATAATATTTTTCTTTTTATCAGCAACATATTTAACAAAAGTTACCTGGTGGTTATTTACATGTTCATCATATTCATGCGCCCTTGGCACAACTATAGGAATTTT
>JAIKZC010000291.1 GCA_024682575.1 Lachnospiraceae bacterium
GGGAAATAATATCCGTTTTTTAACGGATCAATTTCATAAATAATCATTGGTATTTTTCATTAAAATGGTTATAAATGGCTCAATAAGCGAGGTTTTATAACACTTTGCCGGATTATTTTTCAAAATATGTTATAAATATAAAATATGGCTCAACAGAGCATATTTCAACAACTTTTTCTTTTCAGAACGGGTTTAATCTGCACACATAAACTTCCGGATGTCCACAAGATTGTTCTTAGATTCTGAGCCCGAGGTTCCTACCAGCCACCGCGTCAGCGGCTTGCTCTTGACTGGATAAAAATAAATGCTAAAATGCCACGTGCGACGGAGAAAAGTTAATTGTTCCTGAGTTCTTCGCCGTCGGTAACGACATTTCAGCATTTATTTTTATCTGTAGTCAAGAGTGGCGTCAGACTGGCAATAAAGTATATGTTTTGATTAGTTAATTGCAGGAACCCCCAGGGTCATTTATTTTGACGAAAAGTACTGATTTTAGAATTTGATTTAATGAATCTGATAACTTAAAATTAATATATGTATATAAATAAAAGAAAACATATCTTATCGAATTACATATTATCTATTGCGGTGATCAGGACGATAATCGCGGCCAGTGCGGTGGGTTTCAGGTTTCTTTTGAATAGGAATCAGACACTTACACCGGACATGCTTAACAGTGCGTCCTGGATGATCCAGAATCTTCTTGCGCTCTTGAAGATAGGTCTTACAGTTATCATTTTTTTCTTTTATCGAAGAAAGATGAATCATTTTTTGAATATCGTGCCAAATTCGGAGCAGAGGGAGATAGCGCTCCTGCAGCGTGAATATTTATCCGAGAATATCTCTACGCTTAGTATGAGCTCGATAAACCGGCTCCTACAGCTCTGGACAGCGATATTTATAGGTGCAGAGGTTATCTATGCCTTCAGTTCGATGATGTACCGCAGATTTATACTTGTTCTTGTTAATTCTATTTTCAGCCTTTCGCTGATATCAGCCAACGATTTTACAACAGTTTATAATATGACGCATGGATTTAAGTATCTGGAGATTCTGATTGCTTTGATATTAGGTGTTGCAGTAACGGGCATCTTTTTAAATGACACGCTCTTAAAGATTTCGGCAGTTGCAGTAACGGCGATCTTCCTGACGGCTTTTGCGGTTTTTCAGATGCAGACCGTGACCTTCATGGGTCGTGAGATCGGCATCGTATGGACGTCTATCATTTATCACCTTATTGAGACGGCCGGACTTCTGCTTTTATCAATTTACCTCGCAAAAAGATATAAGGGACTTTAATGAATAAAAAAAGCGGCAGATTTTTCTTTTTTTATCGTATATTAAATAGAATTAATTAAATGTCTGCCAGTGAACGTCCCCAGAGCTCATTTTGCCCCGAAACAACAGCCCAGAGCTCATTTCGCCCCAGAACACACCTACAAATACCCTTCCAGCTCTTTCGTAAGCTTTGAAAACTTCCCTCCGTAGATTATATCTAACAAATCTGACAGGGATTTCAATGCCGACACCACATCCTCTGTTGTGAGGTCGCCGTTTTCTATCGCTTCTTTGAATTCGCCCAGATCATTTACCTTGACGAAATCATCGGGATAGACGATGACGTCCGCAAGCAGATCTCTAAAAGTATATGAATTACTGTCTTTGTCGTAGCTGTAGTCTAGAATGTCGCAGTACCAGTAGAGCAGCGATTCATCCGTTCTTAGAAATTTACTTACTTTATAGCCTTCTTTTAAATAATAAATGGACGCACCATGAGAAAAGTCCGTTTTAGGATGGAGGGTTTTCCATCTGGTCACTATGATGCGGTCATCTATATAGAGAATTTCATCGTCCTTTAAGGGAACGTTTTCTGCAGGAATAATGCGTTTGCGGAAAAGATTAGGCTTCTCAGTCATCTTGAATCCTCCCATGGCTTTTAATTACGCTCAGAACGTAAATTTGCTGATTTTGAAAAAACTTTTTGGCACCGGAGCCATACAGGTGCCAAAAAGTTTTTTTGAATTTCTGATCTTACTGACCTTTGTTTGCTGCAAAAGCCTCACGAGTAAGTTCTTCGGACTTCTCTTTATAGTGGTGGGCTTCTTCAAGCATCATGTCTTTAACCTTCATGAGTCGGATCTGGCTCGAACGCTCAGCTTCATCAAGTTTCATGGAGATGTACTTGATATTGGACTCATATTCGGGGATCATTACGTGCTCAAGTGCGTTTACGCGTCGCCTTGTTTTTTCGATTTCTGCAGCCATGAGCTGGCAGGATTTCTCGGATTCTGCAAGTTTAAGCATATCCGGTAAGATCTCTGAGAGGCTCTTTACTGCATCGTCTAAGTCTGACGAGGTGAAGGCGTAACCGTAAGAGTATATGTCATTGGTATCAGATGTTCTGGTAACGAAATCGAAAGTCGGGATATTCACGCTCATTACATTCTTAGTCCCTGTTTCGAGCGAAACCTCCTGCTTCGGAGCCATGAAAGAAACGTTCACAGCCTCTGCCGACATAGAGGAGCGCGCAAGAACGAAGTTCTTGTTGGCGGCCTTAATACCGGCCTCGACATGCTTACGAAGTTCCATGTTCTCACGTACAAGAGTAAGAAACTGTCTCATAAGTTCGTCACGTTTGTCCTTAAGGAGCTTGTGGCCGCGTCTCGCAGTGGCAAGCTTGCCCTTGAAACGGGTCAGCTCCATTCGGGTAGGTGTAATCTGTGTTCCTGCCACAATAAACCCCCCCTTACTTTAATTTCTCGGAAGCAGCGATAGTAGCCTTCTCATCTTCTGGATCATAATAACTGTCGAGGAAGGAATCCTTGATACGCTTGAGCTCTGTTCTCGGAAGGATACGGAGAAGTTTCCAGCCGATGGCAAGAGTTTCCTCGATTGACCGGTCAGTCTCATAACCCTGTGAAACGTACTCGTTCTCGAAGGCATCTGCGAATTCAGCATATTTCTTATCGATTTCGGTAAGGGCTGCTTCACCGAGGATCATCATGAGTTCCTTAGCGTCCTTGCCTCGTGCATAAGCGGCAAAGAGCTGGTTCATGGTGTTCGCATGGTCTGCACGGGTCTTTCCTTCACCGATACCCTTATCCTTCAGTCGGGAAAGCGACGGAAGAACATTGATGGGCGGTGTGATACCTTTACGGTAAAGGTCACGGGAAAGAATGATCTGTCCCTCTGTGATATATCCTGTAAGGTCGGGGATGGGATGTGTCTTATCATCCTCAGGCATCGTAAGGATAGGGATCATTGTGATGGAACCCTTGCGTCCCTTCTGACGTCCTGCTCTTTCATAGAGGGAAGCCAGGTCGGTGTACATGTATCCGGGATATCCGCGTCGTCCGGGAACTTCCTTACGAGCGGCGGAGATCTCACGGAGTGAGTCTGCGTAGTTTGTGATATCCGTCAGGATTACGAGAACGTGCATATCCTTTTCGAACGCAAGATATTCGGCAGCGGTCAGAGCCATACGAGGTGTAGCAATACGCTCAACGGCCGGGTCGTTAGCAAGGTTTACAAAAAGGACTGTTCTGTCGATAGCGCCTGTCTCACGGAAGGATTCAACGAAGTAGTTGGACTCTTCATAAGTGATACCCATGGCAGCGAATACAACGGCGAACTGCTCGTTGGTTCCGCGAACCTTAGCCTGACGTGCTATCTGTGCTGCAAGTTCTGCATGAGGAAGACCTGATGCAGAGAAGATAGGAAGCTTCTGACCACGAACCAGAGTGTTAAGTCCGTCGATGGCAGATACTCCTGTCTGAATGAACTCCTGCGGGTAGGAGCGGGCAGCCGGGTTCATGGGGAGACCGTTGATATCACGTCTCTCATCCGGCAGGATCTCGGGACCGTCGTCGATAGGACGTCCAAGACCGTCAAATACTCGGGAAAGCATATCCTCGGATACTCCGAGTTCCATTGTATGACCGAGGAAACGTACCTTTGAAGAATCAAGGTTGATACCGGTAGAAGCCTCGTAAAGCTGTACCAGCGCATTTCCGCCATCTATCTCAAGTACCTTGCAGCGGCGCTTTTCACCGCTGGCAAGTTCGATCTCACCAAGTTCATCGTAGGTGACGCCTTCAACGCCGCGAACAAGCATCAGAGGACCGGCAACTTCTTGTATGGTTCTATATTCTTTTGGCATTTAGAAGTCCTCCTTTTCAGCAATTATTTTCTGTACTTCGCTGTTGAGATCGCCTAAGATCCTCTTGTACTCGGGTTCGATCTGATCCTCGACCGTGTACTTATAACGACCGATTTCCTCACGGGAAGACATATTAACAAGCTTCTCGATGTTAGCCCCCTGCTCGAGAGCCTTTAAGGAAACATTGTAGAAGTCCAGAACAAGCTGCATCATGAGATGCTGCTTCTTTAAGGAGGTGTAAGTATCAACTTCGTGGAAGGAATCCTGATGCAGATAGTCTTCACGAATTGAACGTGCAGCTTCCATCTTTAAGCGGTCAGGTGCCGAAAGGGCATCCATTCCGACGAGCTGTACCATTTCCTCTAATTTTGACTCATCCTGAAGGAGGTTCATCAGCTGCTGACGAAGGCTCATCCAGTCATTTCCGTCGCTGTTTGCATCGAACCAGCCGCCCATCTCACGCAGATAGAGCGAATAGGAGGTAAGCCAGTTGATAGCAGGGAAGTGACGTTTCTGTGCCAGTGCCGAATCAAGTGCCCAGAACACCTTAACGATACGGAGTGTAGCCTGGGTAACGGGCTCTGACAAGTCACCGCCGGCGGGAGAAACGGCTCCGATAACGGAAAGGGAACCTTCTCTTTCATCTGAACCAAGAGTTTCAACCTTACCTGCTCTTTCATAGAACTGGGCAAGACGGGAACCAAGGTAAGCCGGGTAACCTTCTTCACCGGGCATTTCCTCGAGTCGTCCTGACATCTCTCGGAGAGCCTCAGCCCATCTCGATGTAGAGTCAGCCATGAGGGCTACGGAATAACCCATGTCACGGAAATACTCAGCAATTGTGATACCTGTGTAAATCGAAGCCTCACGGGCTGCAACAGGCATATCGGATGTATTTGCGATAAGAACGGTTCTCTCCATGAGGGAGTATCCGGTCTTCGGATCCTTCAGTTCAGGGAACTCGTTCAGAACGTCTGTCATCTCGTTTCCACGCTCGCCGCATCCGATATAGACAACGATCTCGGCCTCAGCCCACTTAGCGAGCTGGTGCTGGATAACCGTCTTACCTGTTCCGAAAGGTCCGGGAACGGCTGCGGTACCGCCTTTAGCGATAGGGAAGAGGGTATCTACTACTCTCTGTCCTGTGATA
>JAIKZC010000339.1 GCA_024682575.1 Lachnospiraceae bacterium
TGAAGTAGGCCATCTGTTCTCCGGAATCAAATGAATAGCCAACATAAGCAGGGATAGTACTTGAGATAATGGTTCCGCTCTCATCAAATATATGTATCTCATCTATGGACATAAGACTGCTGATCTTTTTTAGTTCTTCCTTGTCGTAGATTGCAGAGTGGTCATGGTCTAAGTAATATGCGACTGCCTTTGAAAGAGCAGTATAATCCTCTTTAAGTGATGCCAGCATAGCTTTTTCCTGGTGCTCGTTCTGCTCTATTATGGCTACTATCTGTTCCAGATAGGCGCGGGTCGTTACTTTAGCCTCGCGCGTATGGTTAACGTCTAAGAGTATCATTTGCAGAAGCAACATAAGGGAAATGGTGATAGCCGCAGTTATGTATGCTGTCCGCGTATTAAATTCCCTTTTTTTCAATACAGTATCCCCTTTCGCTACTCTTATTATAGGATGAAATCTGCGCTTCTCCTAGTTCTAATAAAAGTACATTTCGGGAAAGTACAGGTTTTTATACAATTATTTGGGAAAGACTTGCATAATCGGAACAATGGGAATATTATAGAACGTGACAAATGGGGAGCTTGCGCTGGCAGGCTGAGAACGAAAGCAAACTTTCGGACCCGTAACCTGATTTGGGTAATGCCAACGTAGGGATATTATTGAAGCTCGCTGTTTTATGGAAAACAGATAACCGGCAGATATGTCTACACGGCATATCTGCTTTTTTAATTTTAAATTTTACTGTCAGAGTCAGGTGCAGGGAGCCCCCGGAATTTCAGGAGGAAATGTATGCTAGGGAAATATGTGGAAAATGTTAGGGAAAAACAGCCGCTGGTACATAATATAACAAATTATGTGACAGTTAATGATGTGGCAAATGTATTGCTTGCATGCGGTGGGAGTCCGATCATGTCGGATGAGCCCGATGATGTGGAGGATATCACAAGCATCTGCGGCGGACTTAATATCAATATCGGAACACTTAATAAGAGCAGTATCGAAGGAATGTATCGTGCAGGCAAAAAGGCAAACGAGCTTGGTCACATTGTTTTGCTGGATCCTGTAGGGGCAGGAGCTTCGGCACTTCGTACGAATACGGCTCTGGGTCTTATTGAAAAGGTAAAATTCAATATTATCAGAGGAAATATCTCCGAGATAAAGACTATTGCTTTTGGCAGCGGTACGACCAAAGGAGTGGATGCTGATATTGCGGATGCGGTAAATGAAGAAAATCTCGACAGCGCTGTTAAATTTGCAAAAGATCTTGCCCAAAAAACAGGAGCAGTTATAGCTATAACAGGTGCGATCGACCTTGTAACAGACGGAGAAAAATGCTTTGTAATAAGGAATGGTAAAGCTGAAATGGGAAGGATCACCGGAACCGGATGCCAGCTTTCAGGCCTGATGACGGCTTTTGCTGTGGCTAATCCGGATTCTGTCTGCGAGGCTGCGGCAGCTGCAGTCTGCACTATGGGACTTGCCGGAGAAATAGGATTCGAAAGAATGCAGGAGGGGGACGGAAATTCCACCTACAGAAACCGCATAATAGATGCAATTTATCATATGGATGCAGAAACCCTCGACAAGGGCGCAAAATACGAGATCAGATAAGGAAGTAATTATGAAGGATAAACTTGAAGAAAAACTGCTTTTATATGCAGTTACAGACAGGCACTGGCTTGGTGACAGAACCCTTTATGATGTTGTAAGGGAGAGTCTTGACGGTGGAGTTAGTTTTTTGCAGCTCAGGGAAAAAGAGCTCGACGATGAGAAATTTTATGAAGAAGCTGTAGAACTTCAGAAAATGGCAAAGGAATACGGAGTTCCTTTTATCGTAAATGATAACGTGGATATAGCTGTAAGAATGAATGCGGATGGTGTTCATGTGGGGCAGAGCGATATGGAAGCCGGGGATGTAAGGGCTGCAATAGGTCCGGACAAAATACTCGGAGTTTCTGCACAGACCGTAGAGCAGGCTCTTCTGGCAGAGAAAGAAGGAGCAGATTATCTGGGAGTTGGCGCAGTATTTCCGACAGGCTCAAAGGATGATGCTGACGATGTTTCTTATGAGACCTTGAAAGCTATCTGTGAAGCGGTATCAATACCTGTTGTAGCCATAGGCGGGATCACA
>JAIKZC010000344.1 GCA_024682575.1 Lachnospiraceae bacterium
TCTATTTCTTTTAATATCATTTTGCTTCCCGGTTGGCGCTTTGCATCCTTTATCAATGCATCCTTCAATGCATCTAGTTTATTTAATAATATGCTTCGATGAGAAGGCAGTTCGAAAAATATTATTAAATAAACTAGATGCATTGAAGGATGCATTGATAAAGGATGCAAAGCGCCAACCGGGAAGCAAAATGATATTAAAAGAAATAGAAGACAATATAAAGGGGGTGTATGAACAGCTAAGTCTGTTTGAATAATCATGAATCATAAACTATTGATCGGAAAATACACATTAGAATCATTGACGAGTGGCATGTATTTAACACCACTTGATTTGTATCGTGAGTATGTTCAAAATGCTGCTGATTCAATTGATACTGCCTTGATGGATGGTCAAATAACCAAAAAAGATTCGAGAATTACTATTACAATTAATAGTTTGCAGAGAATAATTACTATTGAGGATAATGGTACAGGAATTATTGCCAATGAAGCGGTGGGAACGCTTGTTGACATTGGCAATTCAAAAAAAGATTATAAGAGATCAAGAGGATTTCGAGGGATAGGTCGCCTTTCTGGCTTGGGCTATTGTAAGACATTAAACTTTACTACATCGGCTGAAGGAGAAGATGTCGAAACTATAGTTAGCTATGATTGTGAGCTGCTTCAGAAATTATTACTGCCACATGAAGGGAAAGAAGAGTCGATTTCGGAAGTTATAGATCAGGTTATTTCATATAATACAAAAAAGGCTGAGAAAAAGGCGCATTATTTTCGTGTGGATATGCTTGATGTTAAAGATATTGATGGGCTTCTGAATAAGAACAAAATAATTACATACATGAAGCAGAACTTACCAATACCATTTGCAACAGATTTTATATGGGGATCAGTTATTACTGAAAAGCTAAAGATGAATGGTATGTTAATGCCTGAGTATAATATTTATTTGAATTTTGATGGAGAGAAAACAAGAATTTGTAAACCATATGCTGATTCTGTTTTGTCAGACAGAGTACGACGAATTGAGGATCCAATAGAGGACATTAAATTCAGAACGTTTTCTGTTGATGATGAAGTGTGTGCAGTTTTGTGGTATGCACAGAATAATTATTATGGAACAATACTTGATAATCAGGTTAAGGGTATAAGGGTGCGACATGGCAATATTTTATTTGGTGATCAAAATTCTCTGAGACGATATTTTAAAGAGGAAAGATTTAATGGCTGGATTTGCGGTGAATTACATATCTGTAGTGACAAAATTATTCCAAATTCACGAAGAGATGATTTCGAGAGAAATGACGTTTATTTAAATGTAATGGAGCAATTTAAAGAGTGGACGAGTGAGATGTCGAAAGAGATAAGGTCTAACTCATATAAACGAAGCTTAGACGAAAATTCTCAGAAAATTATCGAAATGGAACTTGAGGATAAGGTTGATGAGAAAGAATTGCTAGGACGCTTCAGTAATATCAAAAGTGAGGATCAATATGATGATATGGATGAGTCAGATCAGTTGGCATCTATCGATTTCTTTGGCAAATTATCAGTTCTAGCAAATATGCAAAAATCGGTTACAAAATATAATGCGTTAAATATTAGTACAAAAATATCAAATGAGCAGAGAATGATTTATGAGAAGGTTTTTGATGCTGTATTTGATAGGATGAAAAAGAAGGAAGCAGAAGAGGTGGTTCAGATTATTATTGAAGAATGCGTTAGCTGAACCAATAGAAAACGCTTTAGGCTTTTTTACAAAAAAGAAGGATAATAAAAAATATCTGTAATAATGCTAGTAATTCAAAAAGGCCAATAATAGATAGAGGTGATAAAATTGCAAAAAGGAACATGGATACCAGTGATATTACTGAACAGATGGGAATGCATATTTCTATATTAAGTTCCATATAAAATATGAGATGGAGTTCCATGGCAAGATGTTCAGGGACAACGAGGTTGCTTTCGTATACGTCTATGAAAAGGCTGTGGATGAGACGAAGCTCGTTCTTCAGACTGAGGAAGTTGAAGAAGTTAAGTGGTTCGATATTGATGAAGTGATTGAGGGCTGCAAGCATCGGGACGGAACGTTCTGGGTTCCGATGGAAGGTTTGCAGACAGTAATGAGATATTTGGGCTATGATAATGTCTGATCTTTTATTATAAGGAAGTATGATAGACGCACTGATAACATAATACAATATAATCAAAGATACCCTGATCAGATGGTCAGGGTGTTGATTGTCAAGTAAAATTGACCCACTGGGTCAATTTTAAGTATAAATCAATAATCAGGCCTCGCTATAAATGGAATGAAAGCTGCCAGGGTTCAGTTCCTGCAGCTATGAGGTGCTTCTACGAAAGCTGTGACTATGAATCTTTTATCAGAAATATTTTTAGTCTGGAATGTGACAGTGATACTTTTGGAGCT
>JAIKZC010000362.1 GCA_024682575.1 Lachnospiraceae bacterium
TGTACTATTACAGGCTTAAATCCTACAAGCTTTAAGAGGGTCACGTCCTTTATGACATTTTCTCTCAGAACATCTGAAGTCATAGCGGATCCGCCATATTTTACAACTATTATCTTTCTGTTAAATTTCTGTATATAAGGCAGTGCCTCTATGAGCACGCTTGCTTTTTCCTGAACTTCTTTCATCTGTTCCTCTGCCAATGCCTGTCCTTCCATAATACTCCTCCTCTTTTAAGATCTGTAATCTGCATTTATCTTCACATAGTCATAAGTAAGGTCACAGCCCCATGCTGTTGCCTCTGCTTCACCCATTTTCATATCGGCAGTTACATGTACTGCCTTCTCCGACAATATCTTTGTTGCTTCCTCTTCGCTGTAATCTGTCTGAACACCATCTTTGAAGATAAGCATCTTTCCTGCTGCACTTTCAAACCAAAGTTCTATCTTATCGGGATCAAACTGCACACCTGAATACCCCAGTGCACAAAGTATTCTTCCCCAGTTTGCATCATGTCCGAATATGGCAGCTTTCGTAAGTGAAGAAGTTATCACAGACTTTGCAAGAACCTTAGCATGCTCTTTGCTGTCTGCTCCGACTACCTGAACCTCGAAAAGAGCTGTTGCACCTTCTCCGTCCGCTGCCATCATTTTAGCCAGACCGGTATTTACGTAATTCAGGGCCTCCTTAAACTTTTCGTAATCCTCATTTTTCTCGCTTATCCTGGCATTTCCTGCCATGCCGTTTGCCATAACGAGGAGAGTATCATTTGTGGAAGTATCACCGTCCACAGAGATCATGTTAAAGGTGTCCTGAACATTTTCGGAAACGAGCTCCTGAAGAAGCTTTCCGTCTATATCCGCATCTGTTGCAACATAAGCGAGCATCGTACACATATTAGGGTGGATCATTCCGGAACCCTTTGACATTCCTCCGACAGTGACTGTTTTTCCGCCGATCTCAACGCTTACCGCGATTTCCTTCGGATGCGTATCCGTAGTCATTATCGCTCTTGCTGCCTCATTTCCCGCTGACAGCTCTGACTTGAGTTTTCCGCTGAGATCCTTTATTCCGGCTTTAAGCTTATCCATTTTAAGCTGCATTCCTATAACGCCTGTCGAGCCTACAAGGACGTCATCTGTCTTTATTCCTAAAAGCTCTGCTGCGCACTCAGCGCTCTCCCTACAGTATTTAAGACCCTGCTCACCGGTACAGGCATTTGCTATTCCCGAATTTACAACCACTGCCTGGGCAGTTCCCTTTCCCTTAACTATATCCCTGTCCCATATTACGGGTGCAGCCTTTACTACATTCGTCGTGAAAGTTCCTGCGACATTGAAAGGCTTTTCCGAATAGATCATTGCCATATCCATTCTGCCCTGATATTTAATTCCCGCTGCCGTTCCTGCGGCACTGAAACCCTTTGCTGCTGTCACTCCGCCATTTTCAATAATATTCATAGCATTCCTCACTCGTTGAATTTCTCTATGTTTTCATTATTCAGTGTAAAATCGTAGTAATTAAGATCAAGGCGCTGTTTCCAGCCTATACCTTTCCAAAAGGCATTTCCCACATCATTCTGGGTAAATGCGATAAGGGCAACCTTATTTATTTTTTCTTTTTTTAATGCCTGCATTGCAAGAACCACCATCGCCTTGCCTATTCCATGCATTCTGTATTCTTCCGAAACGCAGACATGATAAAATGTCGCTCTTCTTCCGTCGTGTCCGCAGAGGATCGCTCCGACTATTTTTCCCTCAGCCTCAGCTACGATCGATGTTGCGGGATTTCTGGCAAGAAATCTTTTAACGCCTTCAAAACTGTCATCTATAGAACGCATTGAAAAACCTTTTATTGTTTTCCATAATGCGTAAACTCCTTCGTAGTCATCTATTGTCATTGTGCGAACACTGAATTTCATTTTTTTATCTTCCCTTTTTGCAGGTCTTCTTTTTAAGGCCTGTCTTTTATTCATAAGTCTCATCACGGTACCATCGGAATAGCTGTTAAGCCCATTGACTCCTCAAATCCAAACATTATGTTCATATTCTGTACTGCCTGTCCTGCAGCTCCCTTTACAAGGTTATCAAGTGCTCCCATCATAACGACTCTTCCGGTTCTCTTATCAACCTTCCAGCTGATATCGGTAAAGTTGCTTCCCTCGACAAATCTAGTCTCCGGCGGAAGTCCTTCTTTCATAAGTCTGATGAATTTTTCTGTTCCGTAGTGCTTTACATAAGCTGCCTTTATGTCTGAATCTGTAACACCCTCTTTTAAGCTTGCTGTTTCTGTTGCAAGTATTCCCCTGTTCATCGGCACGAGATGAGGTGTGAAATTTATCATTACAGGACTTTCGAATGCATATCCCAACTGCTCCTCTATCTCAGGTGTGTGACGGTGAGTCGTAACACCGTAAGCTTTTGCGCTTTCATTTACTTCGCAGAAAAGATTCGGAACCTTTGCTCCTCTTCCTGCTCCTGATACTCCAGAAAGTGCATTTATTATAAGTGTATTTGGATCTATGAGCTTTTCCTTTACCAGCGGATAAGCTGTAAGTATCGAACATGTTGTAAAGCATCCGGGATTTGCAAGCAAACGGGTATTTTTGATCTTTTCCCTGTTTACTTCGCAAAGGCCGTAAACTGCCTTTTCTATAAGTTTCGGTGACTCATGTTTGATTCCGTACCATTCTTCATAGATTGAAACGTCCTTTATTCTGTAATCTGCTGAAAGGTCAATGAATTTAGCCTTTGAAAGAAGCTTTTCATTTAATATGCTTCCAAGATACCCCTGAGGAGTTGCGGTAAATACCACATCTACTCTGTCGACCAGCTCATAAATGCTGTCAGCGACACAGTCCATATCGATAAGTTCAAAAAGATTTCTATATATATCAGTAAATTTCTGTCCGGCAAAGCTTTTTGAAACAAGCCATTCAATTTTTACTTCTCTGTGACCTAAAAGAAGTCTCACTATCTCATTTCCCGCATACCCTGTAGCTCCTATTATTCCGGCTTTAATCATAAAAAGATACCTCCAACTTTATATAGATAGGAAAGACTTTTTGTCTCTCACGCTAATACTTTACACTTTTAAAGTACGAAAGACAAGTTATTCTTAAATTCAATCAATCATGCCTTTGCATAAATATACACTCTATTTTGCATAAATGCAACTATTATGCATATTTTTATGAATTTTGTACAACTTTTGTGGATTTTAATGCATATTATTTCACTTGCGTAAAAGCTTTTACTGATGTATTCTATTCTAAGAAGTCAACGATATGACTCAGATATCATATTGAAAACCAATCAAAATAATATAAGAAACGGAGAGTATTCGCTATGGCAGAAAAAGAAAAGGTAATACTTGCATACTCGGGCGGACTTGATACTACTGCTATCATCCCCTGGCTTAAGGAGAACTACAATTATGATGTTGTATGTGTCTGCATTGACTGCGGACAGGAAGAAGAGCTGGACGGACTCGAGGAAAGAGCTAAATCCTGTGGTGCATCCAAACTTTATATAGAAGATGTTTGTGATGAATTTGCAGATGAATATATCCTCCCCTGTGTTCAGGCTCATGCAGTTTATGAAAATGAATACCTTCTCGGTACATCAATGGCCCGTCCTCTTATCGCTAAGAGACTCGTAGAGATCGCCCGCAAGGAAAAAGCTGTTGCGATCTGCCATGGCGCTACAGGTAAGGGAAATGACCAGATCCGTTTCGAGCTCGGTATCAAAGCCCTCGCTCCTGACTTAAAGATCATTGCTGCATGGCGTGATCCCAAGTGGACAATGGATTCACGTGAGTCAGAGATCGCATACTGCCGCGAGCACGGCATCAATCTGCCTTTCTCTGCTGACAGTTCCTACAGCCGCGACCGTAACTTATGGCATATAAGTCACGAAGGTCTTGAGCTTGAGGATCCTTCCTTAAAGCCTAACTATCCTCACCTCCTCGTTCTCGGTGTTCGTCCTGAGGATGCTCCGGAACAGGGTGAAGATGTTACAATGACTTTCGAAAAGGGTGTTCCGGTTTCTGTTAACGGCGAGAAGATGAAGCTTTCCGATATCATCCGTACCTTAAACAAGCTCGGCGGAAAACATGGTGTCGGCATAATCGATATCGTAGAAAACCGTGTTGTAGGTATGAAGAGCCGCGGCGTTTATGAGACTCCCGGCGGAACGATCCTCTATGCTGCCCACCAGCAGTTAGAGGAGCTTATCCTTGACAGGGAATGCATGCGTATAAAAAAACGTATCTCCGATGAGCTTGCACAGCTTGTTTATGAAGGCAAATGGTTCTCTCCTCTTCGTGAGGCACTTTGCGCTTTCATCAAGTCAACACAGACTTATGTTACAGGTGAAGTAAAGTTCAAGCTTTACAAGGGCAATATCATCAAGGCAGGTGAATCTTCACCTTATTCACTCTATAACGAAAGCCTTGCTTCCTTCAAGACAGGTGACCTTTATGATCATCACGATGCAGAGGGATTCATCACTCTCTTCGGTCTTTCTACCAAGGTTCGTGCTATGAAGCAGGCAGAAGTCAATAATAAATAATCAGTTTTACAGGCACCGGAATGGCTTAAAAGTCATTTCGGTGCTTTTGTTGTTATATTTTAATATTTAAGGGGTATAAATTTATGACACTGTATATTGCTGTTTTAGACGATAATCCTGCTGACAGAAAGCAGGCTGAACGGCTTCTTTCAAGAGAAGCTGATCTTCGTACGCCTTCCGGAGAGGTTTTATATATAGATACTTACGGAAATGTTGAATCAATACTTTCATCTGCAAGCCGCTATGATCTCTTTTTTGTAGATATAAGCGGATCCGAGCGGGACGGAATGATGGTGGCAGTACGTCTTCGAAACAGCGGTGTCTTAAGCCCTATCGTACTCTGTTCTGACAAGATCGACTATGAGACAAAATACGGAAAAGATGAGGATTTTATTTATGCAAAAAAGCCGCTCTGGCAGAAGGATTATGCCCGCTATATTGACCATGCCTTTAAGGAAAAAGAAGAACGTCCTGTCCTTATCGAATTCAGAAATGAAACAGATACTGTCCTCTGTGCAGCATCCGATATCCTTTATGCAAGGGAAAACGGAGCTTATATTAATATTGCAATGACTGAACAGCGCTCTTTTCACATGCTTGGGGATTTCAAAAAATTCAATTCCCTTATATCAGACTTCAGATCATCTTTTCTCCAGACATCAAAAGACACCGTCATAAACATGTCTCATGTCACAGCCTCCAAGGGCTCGACCTTCAAAATGTCCGACGGTGCCATTATACGTTATGGTATTTTTTCAAAGAAAAAAATGCAAAAAGCCTGGGAAGAATATATCAGGCAGCATATTTCCCTTAATATCAAAAAGTGACTATTATCCCTCCACGTCCTGCATAAAGCGAGCTGATCCCGGCTGTATTGAGTATTACGGTTCTTGCAAATTCAGCCTTGGAAATATATCTTGCCATGACTTTTTCCGCTCTTTCGCGGCAGTTCACATGAGTAATAAAGAGTGTCCTGTCTTTGGTATCCTTAATTTTTGCAAGCGACAGCTCAACCATCTTATCTAAGGCCTTTGCCATTCCTCTGGCAATAACCGCCTGCTCTATCACTCCGTGGACACTTAAGCAGACAGGCTTTATGTTTAATGCCTGGGCTGCCAGCGTCTTCATTCTTGAAAGACGTCCATTCTTTCTTAAAACCTCCATATTTTCCAGAACAAAGAAGGTCTGCATATTATTATGAATGAAGTCTTCTGTTTTTGAAATTATCTCATCCGGCGAAAGACCCATATCCGCATATTCTGCCGCTTTCATCAATGCCTGAGCTTCTCCGGAGGATGCTGACTCTGAGTTAAATACATGTATCTTTTTCCCCGGATGCTCCTCCTCATAAATTGTTGCTGCAAGCCTTGCACTCTGATATGAACCCGAGAGTTCCGCAGAAAGAGTCGCCACAAATATCACATCAGCATCTCCTTCAAAGGCCTTCATATAAAGTTCCGGTGAAGGGCATGCCGATTTGGGGCATTTCGGATACTCATCAATGGACTCCAGAAATTTATTCATGTTAAGTGACGCATCATCAATAAATACTGTTTTCCCAACATTTATCGTGAGCGGCACCCTGACGCAATCATGATCATCTTCAAAAAAATCAGGAAATTCACAGCAGCTGTCTGCAACATACTTAAATTTCATGGTACATAGCCTCTCTTCCGCATGACGTAGTTTTTAATACTAGATACATTTTACCATACATTGTCTTTTATGAAAAGCATTCTTTAAAAGCTAGATGTTTAGCAATTTTCGTGGTAAACTGTATATAGAAGAAGAAAGATAATTACTAAAAAAGGGGGAGACAGTCTGATGAAGAAGGGTGTGCTCAGAGTTGCAGCAGTAGTTTTATTTGCTGCGGTTATTTTTATTAATATTTCTCACGGTCATGTCAAAGCATTCCAGGGCAAGGATTCCGGCACTACCGAAGAAGTCAGTGTCATCGACGGAGACGGGGTTCTAGCTGATTCCGGCGAAGAGGAAAAAGAAACCTCATCCACCATTGAAAATCTGGATCAACTTACCGCAGGAGCCGGTTCGATTTCCACTAAAGCCTCCAAAGAGAGTAAAAGTGATGAAAAAGATATAAATGTTCCTGAAAAAACGGATAGCATTAAGGCTGATCCAAAGAAAGATGATAAAGCTTCATCCGGAAAGACCGTCATTAAAAAAGAAGAAACCACCTCTGTTGCAGAGGCGGATATAAATAATTCTGACGCAGAGATTTCTGATAAGGAAGCAGCTGATTCAGCTAAAGCTGAAAGCGAAGCTAATATCACTGATGCAGATATCCAAAAGCTTGAAAATGATAATACCGAAGCATCCGAAACTACTGTTGAGGCTGATCCGGAGACAGAGGTTCTTGCAGGACGTTCAGAGCCTAAGACAGCAGGAAAAGATGTTCCGATAGTTATTTTTGCAGTATTTGCTTTACTTGCAGATTTCTTCCTGGTTCTTATCGATAACGCTCATGGAATGACTGAAGAAGATAAAGCCAATGCATTAAAAAAGATCAAGGCAGGAATTCATCCCGGAAGCAGGATTAGCCTGATTTCTGCTTATATCGAAGTTTTCAATCTTTTACTTTATTATCACCTTATAGGAAAATACATTAAACGAAATAAAAAATATGCTTAAAAAAATAATAATCGTACTGCGCATGGTATTTATACTATGCGCAGTATTTATAATTATAGGACTTTACCAGTTCAACGAAAACATAGAAAAAACCGAAAAGCTTCAGGAATTAAAAGTTCACTCCTCTTCTGCCATGGGCAATGACTCAGCATCAGTCAGTACAGAAGCAGATCTTTCCCGTTCAGGAAATTCGACTTCCGACAACAAGACCGGTTCGATTTCAGATAACAGTCAGAAAAGGGAAATCCTTCCGGAATATCGTGAACTTTATGCTATAAATAATGATATGGTCGGCTGGCTCAAAATTGATGGCACAAATATCGACTATCCGGTAATGCGATGCAATGATGGTGAATATTATCTAAGTCATGATTTTTATAAAAAAGAGGATAAAAACGGAACACCTTTTGTAAAGTCCTTTGCCGATCTTGACAGCCCCGGAGATAATTTTGTTGTCTATGCCCACAATATGAAAAACGGAACCATGTTCGGAAACCTTGATGATTACGAGAACCCGGTCTTTGCCGATGAACATCAGATAATAGAATTTGATACCTTATATGAAAAACGTCACTACCGGATAATATCAGTCTTTCGTTCAGAAGTATACTCTGAAGATGCTGATAATGAGGATAAGTTTAAGTATTATCAGTTTTATAATGCAGATACGAAAGAAGAATTTGATCATTTCTATGAAAATATAAAATCTATTTCATCTTATCCCAGCGAATTGACGGCATCCTATGGTGACAAATTCATCACTCTTTCCACTTGTGCCTATCATACAAACAACGGACGTTTCGTCGTTGTTGGAAAAGAGATTGATTAAATAAAAGTAAAAATCCCTGCAGCCCATTTATTCGGACTGCAGGGATTCTTTTTTGATTGATTATTATTTACCTACTACTTTTACAACTACTGTGCCGCTAACTTCTTTTCCATCACCATCTTTGTAAGTAACTTTAAGGTTATAATTTCCTGCCTTTGTCATATCTACAGATGAACTGTCAACATCAAAGCCCTTACGAAGGATCTTGATACCACCGTCATCATATTTAACGGTTACTCTGATATCATCTGTCTTAAGGCTTGATCCTGTCTTGTAGACTTTAGCAGTCTTTCTGACTGTGATAGCGCTTACTTCTGCTTCATCAGACTCTTCTATACCGGTAGAAACCGAGAAAGTGCATGCACTGTCTTCAGGATCGCTTGTTACGCTTAACTCTCCATCAGTTACAGTGAGATAGTATCCGGGATATTTAACACTTTCAAAAGTAACGCCATCAGTTACAGAACTGTCAAAGCCTTCCAGTGTCTTAAATGTCATACGCTTGGAATCTGTCGTAAATCCGTCAGATGAAGCCTTCTGATAATCCTGTCCCATTGTTACGCCCTTGTCTGTGTCTACCTGGAGGTAAAGACCCGGTTTGTTGTAAGACTCTATCGAAACATAAGCATCATTATCAGGATTTGCTTTTCCTGAAACTATCTGCCAGAGTGAATCATTTTCCTCTGCATCAGCATCAACAGATACAGGCACATCTGTATAAGGATACATGCTGTCAGATAATGAATTTGTAAAGTTCTCATGTGCTATCGGATTGCCGCTGCCATCCTTGATAGAGCTTGCTGTTCCGTTAAGTCCTGTAGATGTTTCCTCGATGTAATCAATGCTTCCGTCATCATTGAACTTCATTTCCTGGATGCAGATAACTCTTCTGAAACCTGAGCCCCATGGAAGTGATCCGTTATGATGTATGAAATAGGTCTTTCCCTTGAAATCAATAACTGCCATATGGTTTGTATTTGATGTTGCTGTAGGCTCCATCAGGAGTCCGCCATAGGTATAGCTCTTTGACATAAGGTCATCGGTTACAGCATAAGCCATTCTCTCTCTCCAGTTCATTGCATAGAAGAGATAATACTGGCCTGTATAATTCCCATCAGAATCCTGTCTTCTGTAAAGCCAGGGTGCCTCTGTAAAGCCATCTGTTCCTGTCATTCCGTCAATCGTTACTTCGAGGATATCCCCGTCTTCACCGTCTGCTCTTTCTGATGCTGTTACCGCCGTTATTTCTCCATCATCATTTCGGTCAGCTATCGAGATCATATCTTCATTGAGCTCTGCTATATTGTAGTTTGTATTTCCCCATGCAACATATCTGTGCTCAACTCCGTCTACTGTCTCTACCCATGCGGTAGGATCTATATCGCCCCAGTTAGGGCTTGCTTCAGTCTGGGAATCAAGTACCAGCGGCTTTCCTATATCTTCGAAAGGACCTGTCGGTGAATCAGATACTGCCACACCGATACATTTTCCTTCACCGCTTGCAGTACTTTCTGCGCAGTAATAGAAATAGTATTTATCTTTGTATTTCATTACCTGACCGGCCCAGGCGGAAGTTGAATCTGCCCATTTAATATCGGTCATACTGAGGATGGTTCCCTCATAGGTAAAATTCTTTAAATCTTTTGTTGAATAGCATCTCCAGTCAGGCATGACATAGCTGTCTCCGCTGGATGCATCGTGTCCTACATAGAGATAAACCGTATCTCCGTCAACGAGTGCCGAAGGATCTCCTCCATAAAGGATCTCATCCTTATCATCAAATCCGAGAACCGGATTTCCGTCATTACTTTTTACAAGTGAAACTGTATTGCTTGAAGCACCATATACATTTACTGCCGGTATTGCTGCAACAGAGCCTCCAAGGATCATTGAAAGCGTAAGCAGTCCGGCAACTATTCTGTTTCTCATTATTTAGAAAACCTCCGTTTTTTATCTTTCCCGAAGGCCGATATTATCATACCGGCCCCGGAATAAGATATCCTTATCAGAATTTAGCTTTAAGTGTTGCCTTGTACTTCTTTCCACCGATAACAACTGTTATTCTGGTTGAACCCTTAGCCTTTACGGTAATTGTTCCGTCAGCTGCGATCTCTGCAACAGATGTCTTAGATGACTTGCAGGATTCAAGCTCTGCATATGTAACACCTGTGAGCATCTCAGTGATCTTGTAGGTTCCGGCTGCTGTTACCTTAAGCTTCTTCATCTTCGGTACTTCAGCTGTAATTGTGTAAACTGCTGACTCACCGTTCTTGCCTACTGCTGTGACAGTTGCTGTTCCGGTCTTCTTTACCTTGACCTTGCCCTTCTTTGTTACCTTAACGATCTTCTTATTTGAGATAACATATTTCTTAACAGTAAATGAAGGTCTGATATAATACTTATTCTTTGCAAGAAGAAGGTTATCAGCATCTGCTGAAAGTATTCCGTCTGCAGGAGTCTTAGGAGTTACAACAGTTTCTGTTGTATCAGATGCTGTGTTATCTGATGCTGTGTTATCTGATGCTGTGTTATCTGATGTTGTATCATCCTTACTGTCATCTTCAACATCATCCCTGCTGTCATCATCTGCATCATCCTTGCTGTCATCTTCTGCCGCACTGCTGTCTGTTACTGTAACTTCTGTTACATACTCAACAGGATACTCATCATAAAGAGATGTTACTGTTACACTGATCTCAGCTGTTCCAGCCTTAACTGCCTTAACTGTTGCTTTTCCGTCTGCAAATGCAGCTGTTGCTACACTTGTATCAGAAGATTCTGCCTTAACTGTTACACAATCGCTGATATCATCTGATATTGCGATGATCTCTTTGCTCTCACCCTTTTCAAGAGTCATTGACTCGCTGTAAGCTGAATCATCAACCTTTTCGAATGGATCAAGATAATCTGTGTCTGCTTCTGCTGCCTTGATAGCTGCACTGAGTTTCTCAACTGCTGCTGCGATCTCAGTCTTTGTTGCTGCTGTCTCTGCTGCTTCAACTGCTTCTTTAACTGCCTTAAGGCTGTCATTTAAGTTAACTGCGATATCAAGGAGATCTGCTGCCTCAAGAAGCAGTGAATCAAGTTCTGTTCTGTCGGGAGCCTTTACAGTAAATACAAATTTCTGGCTTGCTGTAAGATTGCCCTCTGTTACTGTTGCTGTAAGTGTAACCTTTGTATCAGCTGTTACATCAGCTACTGTTCCGTCTGTTGCTATAACCTTTTCATCTGAAGATGTCCATACTACATCCATCTCATCAACTTCATCTACAAGGTTAAGATCGAAATAGATCTCATCTGCAGATGCATTGCGGTTAAGTACATCATCAAGTGTAAGAAGGCTCTCGAATTCCTTCTGGAATGACTCTGCATAAGGTGCCTGGATATCCTCTGCTGACTTAGCCCCATTGTAAACAGCGAACTTTGAAATTGTTCCTGTAAAGTTAGGATCTGCTGACCAGCAGGACTTTCCTAAGTATCCTAAAATGTCATTCTTACATCCGTTCTCAATAATATCAGCAATGCTGTAACCGGATGAAATTGTTGAACCAACCTGTACACCATTGAGGTAAAGAGTTACATCGCCTTCATCAAATACCATGTCAGCTGTGTATTCTTTTCCTGCTGTTGTTGTGATACCTGTATCATAAAGAACCTCTGTCTTAGAGTCCTTGATACCTGATCTCAATGTGCTTCCGCCGAATGCCGGTGAAAGGAAGAGATAATTTGTTCCGGTGCTGAGCGGGTTAGAACCTATGCAATATGCCCATGCATTGCTGCCGCAGGAAGCATCTCTTGAGAATGTGCACTCGATGGTGAACTTCTCTTCGTCTGAAAGAGCATCCATTATTGAAAGAGGAAGTGTTACATAGCCTGTGCTTGTGAGATTGAGTACGCCATCCTCTGCTGTTACGCCGCTGCCCTTTATTACTGCACTGTTCTTGTTGCCTGACTTATCAGGAATTGTTGTTCCGTCTATGTTGCTGAAGTCAAGCTCTACTGCTGTCTCTGTGTTAACAATATCTGAAGCTTCTACTGTTACCTTTGTTTCAGCTGTCTTTGTTACTGATCCATATGTTACTGATGTTGTGATCACACAGCTTCCTTCTGCTACTGCAGTTACTGTTCCATCCTTAACAGTTGCTACTGATTCATTGGATGAATTGTAAGAAACTGTATAACCCTTTGCTACTGAAGGAACACTGAGTTCAAGAGAAGCTGTCTTTCCTGCCTTAAGGCTGAGTGACTCTACTGTACTGATTCCCTTTTCCTCAAATACATCCTCTGCAGTCTTGCCATTGTAAAGGCTGTAAACCTGGCTCGCATCAAGTACTTCATCATAGAGATAGAGATCATCGATGTAACCTGCGTATTCATCATCCCAATAGGTTACTCCAAGATAGATACCCTGATTTTCTCCATTAAGAGCCTCTGCTGCTTCGCCTGTTGTTGTTAATTCGCCGTTTTCGTAAACCTTTGTTGTGTTTCCATCCTGTGTGATGGTGATCATCTTCCACTCATTCTGATCATGAGCTACGTTTCCGATGGTCGTCCAGCTGTAACTGCTGTTATCTGTTTCGTTTGTCCATACTTTATAATTGCTGTTATCATCTGCACCTGAGATAGCAAGCCACTTTTCAGGGCTGTTATATCCAAGGAATACAGTTGCTGAATTTGTTACTACCGAACCTGTAGGCTTTGTCCAGAATGAAAGTGTATATTTGTCACCTAGATTCTCATTTGCAAGCTTTACACCATAATCTCCAAGAAGTATTGCCTGGTCGTCTTCATCATCTGTGTGACCTGCACCATAAACCGGATCCTTGCTGTAAGATTTAAGACCTGTAACAAGTGCCTCTGCTCCTTCAGGAAGTTCTCCGTCAAAGCTGTCATGTGCAACTTCTTCAGGAAGACCTGTATAACTCTTTGTGCTGTAGATATTTGCAACTTCGCTTGATGTTACTGCTCTGTTGTAAACTGTGATGTCATCGATAAGTCCGTTGAAGTACTCACCTGAATCCCAGCTTGCTCTACCTATACGGAAGATACCGTTTTCTGCATCGCCGAAAAGATCAGCAAGATCTATAGTAGATGCAACTGTATTTATCTTTTCTCCGTTTACATAGAGAGTTGTGGAATCTGCATCAGCTGTAACAGTGATCATCTTCCATACACCGTCATAAGCTGAATCCTTAACGTTGTTTACAGCCGATCTTGTTCCGGAATCCATAAATCTCTGAACTGTTATTCCAGGATCTCCGATACTTGAAGTTGAAGCTGCATCGATAACACCTAAATATGTTTCAAAGTTTGTTCCGAATGCTGTATTTGTGCTCTGCCATTTAATAGCATCTGCATAAGGAGCTGCAAATACTGTCCAGCCCTTGTTTGTGGTAGATGTATCTGTTACCTTACTCCAGTAGTTAATAGTTACTTCAGACTGTCCTGCAAGCAATGCTGTTCCGTCTTCTGCCTGAATATCAAGATACTGCTTATCTGATGCTGAGAGTGAAAGTGCATTTCCTCCAAGCTCAGAATTCTCAACTGTTGCAGGATCATTGTGTGCAACTACCTTAACGCCGTCTGCGCTTAAAGGCTCATCTCCATCAAATGAAAGATTGAAGAGTGCTGAATCCTTAAGTGAGATATCCGAAACATCATCCTCATCTTCTTCATCGTCATCTGACTCTGTGCTTGCCCATTTTGCCTGAATAGCTTTATACTCTTCTGCTGTTATAGGAAGAACTGAACCATGACGCATCTTTGAAGGATATGAATAATCTGTTGCTGCTGTAAAGTCACCTGATGCTATATCAGTTGTTGTTGCCGGGAAGTAACCCTTGCTTGTTGCGAAACGGTCAAGGATCATGCAATACTCCTCAACATCTGCATCTGCTGCATCATCCTTATTCATCTTGTAGATCATACCGCCTTCTACACCTGATGTTGAAGAAAGGAATGAGGAATCGACTGATTCCCAGTCACCCATGAGTTCCTGGCTCTTCTCCATGAATTCATAACCTGTTGACTCGTTCTTGGAGATTCTGTAATACCAGTCACCAACCTTGATAACAGATGTATCAATTGTTGCATACTTATTCTCAATCCAGATCTGAGGCTCTGAGAATGTGTAGAAATCTCTTGTAGTTGCGCAGTATACTCTGTGCTTTGCATAGCTGTCATCTGAATTTGTTGAAGACCAGAATACGAAATACTCACCCTTATCTTCATCATAAACAGCTTCAGGAGCCCATGCCATTCCGGCATTGTCTGCTGCAACTTCAACCATTCTCTGATCTGACCAGTTTACAAGGTCTGTAGACTCATAAACCATGATAGAATGGCTTCCGTTTACACCTGACTCAGGCCAGGGTGTTGAATCTGTCTTCATTCTTGTATAAATAGAAAGATCTGTTGCAAGAAGGTAGAATTTATCTCCTTCAGGTGAACGGATAATAGAAGGATCTCTCATTCCGCCTTCACCAAGTCCTGATGTAAGAACAGGCTTGCCGTTATTTAAGATAGTAAAGTTTCTGCCATCTTTACTTGATGAGAAATAAATCTGCTCATCTGTGTCTGCTGTAGGATATGTCTCACCTACAAAGTGAACGAAGATGTAATCCTCAGGATCAACTTCTTCTGCTTCTGCCTTAACAGTAAGATTAAATACCTTTGTTACAATGCTGCTTCCAAATTTAATAGAAGCTGTAAGAGTAACCTCTGTATCCTCTGCCTGTCTTGTAACTACACCGGGTGCCATATTATCAATGGATACAGTTGATACAACATCTTCAT
>JAIKZC010000371.1 GCA_024682575.1 Lachnospiraceae bacterium
TACTCTGCATTCTCATGCCATTCCCATGCATGTTTAACTATCGTGTCTATATCAGCATATTTAGGCTCCCAGCCAAGTACCCTCCGTGCCTTCTCACTGCTTCCTACAAGCTTTGCAGGATCTCCGGCTCTTCTATCTGACAAAGTAACCTTAAAATCTTTTCCCGTAACTCTCTTAACAGAATCCACTATCTCCAGCACGGAAGTTCCTATCGTATTTCCCAGATTAAAGAAATCTCCCTCTCCGCCATTTTCGAGATAGTGAAGAGCCCTAAGATGCGCATCCGCAAGATCTGTTACATGTATGTAATCCCTGATACAGCTTCCATCCGGAGTATCATAGTCAGTTCCAAAAACCTTTATATCTGCCCTTTTACCACTTGCCGCATCTAAAACTAATGGGATTATGTGAGTTTCCGGATCATGACTTTCACCAATCTCTCCATCGGGATCAGCTCCTGCAGCATTAAAATATCTTAAGACTGCAAACTGTAAACCATAAGCCTTTTTATAATCTTTAAAAATCCTTTCAACTGTAAGCTTTGTCATGCCATAGGGATTTATAGGATTCTGCGGCATCTCCTCTGTTATAGGAACCTTATCTGGTTCACCGTAGGTTGCACAGGTGGAGGAAAAAATTATCTTCTTACAGTTATATTTTCTCATAACCTTTAATAAATTCAGAGTATTAACTACGTTGTTGTAATAATATTTTTCCGGCTCATTTACAGACTCTCCAACATAGGCATAGGCTGCAAAGTGAAAAACAGCTTCTATATCATAAGAAGAAAACACTTTTTCAATATCTTCTATATTTGATAAGTCACCTTCTATAAAACTTCCCCATTTGACTGCTTCCTTATGTCCATAAATAAGATTGTCAAAAACTACAGTCTCGTAACCATTTTTATTTAATTCTTTATTTATGTGAGATCCTATATATCCTGCCCCACCACAGACAAGTATTGCCATTTATAACTAATCTCCGTCATTTATTTTTATCTGAAAAGCAGTCTTCCCGTATGATAGATTTTCAGATTATTTAAGTTAGCCATGAAATAAAGTGTAGTCAGACTCTCGCTCATATATGCCGTGTAGCGATCATGCCTGTCAGTTCCCTTTGGCTCTGATATTTCCTCGATCCTGTCGAGTATCGGATAGAGCCATTCGCAATAGTCTGCAAATACAGATTTTTTCGCAAGTAGCATGTTATAGTTATAAAATTCATGCGCCTTAAAGACTTTATCAAATACTCTTCCATAGTCAGGATATAATTCCTGAACAACTTTTTTTAATGTATTCCAGTCCTTCTCCTTCACATACCAGCTGTGCTTGATCTCTGCATTTGGATAATGGATCATCGGAAAAGTAAGGACTGGATCTATGTCATTATCTTTGATCTTTCTCAGATCATCATCTGATAGATCAAGAAACCTCCTGTAATGACATATCCCGACATAATCATCATCTGTATTTAACCTGTTTTTCCAGACCCAGTAATGGGCTGTCATCTCGCAGCGGTTCGGATTTTTTTCTGATATGTTGTCACCCTCATTATCATAAAAATCCGCCTGCCCTTTTATATCTATCCCATTTTTAACTGCCCCGTCACAGCCGAGATATAATCTTTTTATATATTCAGGGAATTTCGGAGGATTATTTAAGGGTTTATCCTTATAAAAGGATGCTGCGTAAAAAGTTATATTTGGAATTTCCGCTTCATTATCTTTGAGCTCCAATGCATGAACCGATCTGAATTTCCCTTCTGACTCAAAATACTTTTCCATCAGGTCAGCTTCCATTTTTGAATCAAGCATGATTGGATTCTTAAATCCATTAGATTGAAGCAACTCTTTTATGTCTGGATGAATTAATTCCGGAACTGCAGCATATATTTTTATATTTTGCTTTTCATCATCCGTTAATAAAGCCGCCTCTTCTGATAAGGCCTTCACCGGTATTCCAAATATTTCATCAGCATTTACTTTTGTGTCTGATACTAAAAAAGCTTTCAGTTTATAATCCGGCTCTGTTTTTAATAAAGCTT
>JAIKZC010000375.1 GCA_024682575.1 Lachnospiraceae bacterium
AGAATTTTCAAACTGATCTGTACACGTGTCATTAACGGATTAAGTTGTTTTAAATATGACAGAAGAGACATGCAGAATAGACAAAAATTACTGTATGCGTGTTTGGTTGTGAGAAATTCCTTATACCCCACTCCTACGCCTTTAAAACTTAAAAGTGATGAATTTCATTTTACTTCGTTAAACTACCGGTGATCCACTATAATTCTTCTTAAGATTCCAATCCGGATGTCCATAATAATTGTTCTTAGATTCTGAGCCAGAGGTTCCTATCAGCCACCGCGTTAGCGGCCTGCTCTTGACTGGATAAAAATAAATGCTAAAATGCTTGACCGGCGGAGAAAACCTATTGTTCTTGAGTTCTTCGCCGTCGGTAAAGACATTTCAGCATTAATTTTTGTCTCTTGTCAAGAGTGGCGTCAAGTTGACAAGAAAGTATATGTTTTGGATTATAAATTACAGGAACCCGCATTTACTGCGGGCCTGTTAATGCGAGACTGTAAACCAAATAGTCGTGCCTTTTCCCTCTGAACTTTCTATGCCGCATTTTTCGTTGAGCCCTGTGATTATTTCCTGCATAATGGCCATTCCAAGTCCTGTACCGCTTTTGTTTTTATCATCAGAGGATTTGTAAAATCTTTCAAATATGTGTTTTTTAATTTCTTCGGTCATGCCCGCTCCATCATCGGAGACATATATACATGAGTGTTTTTCATGGTCTTTGGCATAGATTCGTATCATTCCTCCCGGATCAGTAAATTTCATTGAATTATTTATAATGATCCCAAGTACTTGTTTAATCCTATCAATATCTGTATAAAGAGTTTTTAATCTATAAAATGAATCATCAATAATAAAATTGATATCGCTATCCTCGCAGATTATTTTATATTTTTCATTAAGTTCATCTGCGATTTCGTTTGGATCAACATTTGTTTTATTAAAAGAGATAATATTGGATTGTAGCCGAGAGAGCTCGAGAATATCTGCCACAAGCTTTTCAAGACGATTGGATTCGGATATGATAACTCCATAATATCTTGAAAGTTCTGCTTCATCAGTTACCAGACCATCAGCAAGTGTTTCAGTTAGTGCTTTGATCGAGGCAATGGGAGATTTTAACTCATGGCTGATATTTGCTACGTAATGGCGTCTTGTTTCATCTATTTCGGAAGATTTTTTTATTAATTTAATATGATAATTATATATTGTTAAAACTGCGAGAAGTAAAGAAAAAGTAAATATTATGATAAAACCTAGTAATGATGAGCTGTAGGCTTTTGCAGCATGAAGGAGATATAATGCAGCGATGATCTTACCTGAACTGTATACCGGGACTGCTATTATAAGCGATTCATTTTCGAGACCTTCAATATGCTCAAGGTTACAAACGATCTTCTCATTAAAAACAGTGCTATTATATCTGTTTAATAATTTCTCAAAATCGATTCTTGCCGATGTAAATATTTTATTTTCATCAGTATCATAGCTGTCTGACCAAAGAAGGTTATGATCTTCATCATAAACCCTTACAATTAAATCGTTGCCGTGTTCGATTGTTCCATTTTCTGCATATTGAGAGGCAAAGTTGTTTGCCAGCAATTTAAAATCGACAGTTTCCAGCCGGATAAAAAATAATCTTATGAAAAAAATTCCTAAAGCTTCGCCGGCAATAAATATTATTAAAACGAGAAGAATAAAGGTTCTTTTATCATTTATATTTTTTTCTGGCATCATTTATCGATTCTTTCTTCTTTCTTTTCCAGCTTGTAACCTACGCCATATATAGAGTTGATAGTGAATTCAGCCTCTGTATTTATATCAGCAATTTTTTTTCGTATTCTTTTTATCTGATTGTCTACCGCACGAGTATTTCCATAATATTCATATCCCCAAAGAGCATTTATGAGCTGTTCTCGGCTGACCACTTTTTCTGCATGATCTATGAAATAGGCAAGAATCTCTACTTCTTTTGGAGTAGCTTCGATCAGTTCATTTTTGACTTTAACTTCATAGCGTTCCGTATCAACATGAAGATCTAAGTAAGTCTTTACTGAATTGTTTATATTTGCAGCTTGGGAAGGATTAACCCTTCTTAATATGTTTTTTATTCTTACAGTAAGCTCTCTTGGAGAAAATGGTTTTGTAACATAATCATCTGCACCAAGTTCGAGACCAAGTACTCTGTCAAATTCTTCTGATCTTGCGCTTAGCATAATAATTGGCACATTGCTGTTTTTTCGTATTTCACGGCAGATATCAGTGCCTGACATACCCGGCATCATTATATCGAGTATCAGAATATCCGGAGAAAATTTTTCGAATTCCTGAAGAGCATTAGTTCCATCGAAAAAGCTTTTGATGATCATATTTTCATTTGTCAGATATTTACTTAGGCTTTCGTGCACTGCAGGATTATCATCAAAGATCATTACTTTTGTCTGATTCATATTTTCACCTTAAAAACATGGATTTTGTAATTTTAAAATACAATCATGGCATAATTTTGCCACAGTTTAATTTTATCATAATATACATAAAATAACTAAAGACAAATTCAAAGAGAGGTATATTTAATGCGTAAGAAATCATTATCAATAGCAGCGATTTCTATGGCTGTCTGTTTATCACTGACAGCATGTGCGGGAACAAAAAATGTTGAAGAAGCATCTGCTCCGATTGAAAATGTATCCGAATCCGGAACAGATAGTTCCGATATTTCTACAGAGACTACAGAAACAGCCTCGGAAGCAAGTACAGAAACAGCAGTAGCTGAGGATGCGTCAACATATGCTTCTGACGTTGCAAATTCTACAATTGATACGTCGATTTATCTTGATTATTCTGCAGGTATAGAAGCAGGTGTTTATAAATGGGTATTGAGTGAAGATGGCAAATATTACACTTTGGCAGCTGTTGATGAAGAGGGAGAGCCAATCGAACGTGAACAGCAGGCTATAAATGTTGGTGCAAATAATGCAGAATCTATCGACAACGGTGATAAAGGTGGAAATACTGAAGCTGCTGCCGGTGGGATGAAACAGGGTAATCCAGGTGGAGGTATGGGCGGACCACAGGACGAAGGAGAAGTATATCAGGGTGTATATATTAACGGAAATATTACAAATCTTGTCAATCAGACAATGCTTGTATATGTACCGGCAGAATATATGGAAGTGGATGAAGATGGTAATGTGATCGGTATAAATCATAATGGTCAGGTAGGAAATTATACAGCAGATACTGCTCCTATTGTTTATGCAAATGAAATGGGCGGCTGGAAATCAAGTGAGCCTAAGAGTTGCGACACGGATTATATTGATCAGGGAATGATCTATGTTACAGCAGGTGGACGAAGCAGGGATGCAGTTTCAGAAGATGGAAGCACTCATACAGGAAAGTCTCCTACGCAGATGGCTGATCTAAAGTCAGGTATTATAGAACTCAGAGCAAATTCTGATGTTATCCCCGGAGATACAGATAAGATCGTTTCTGTAGGTACATCCGGAGGCGGACAGATGAGTTCGATTCTCGGAGCATCCGGAAATATGTCTGAGTATTATGAATATATGTATGAGGCAGGAACCCTTGGTGTAATTAAGAATGAAGACGGAACATATACAAGTGCTTATCCTGACAATGTGTATGGTGCTGAGCTTTATTGTCCTATAGCAGACATTGAAAATGCCGATCTGGCTTATGCATGGTGGTGGGTAAATCTTGTAGATGATGGTGGTGTTTATAATGGAAGCATAACTGACTTTGAGAAGAGACTTCAGGAAATAGAAGCTGAAGAGTTTATAGATTATCTCAATAGCCTTAATCTTACAGATGAGAATGGAAATTCGCTTACCCTCACAGGCCTTCGCGAAGGAACATATTATGACGCTATTCTTCAGAATATAAGCGATGCCTTGAATGCTGCTGTTGCAAACGGTGATGTTGATCCTGAGACTGCTTATACAGATTATGATTCATGGCTTACAAAGAATGATGACGGAACATGGACTGTTACAGATATGGATGGCTTTATGGTCGGAACAGGTCTGGTTAATCAGAGAAATAAAGCAATACCGGGATTTGATCCTATTGATAAATCAGCAGAAAATGATGCTTTTGGAAGTTCTGAAGAAGGTGCAGTTCATTTCTCCGCAGCTGTTGGACAGATCTTAAAAGATAACTATGACGAACTTTCAAAGCTTGACGGTTTTGACAAAGAAGCTGTAGATGAGTATATAGAAACAACGCTTTCAGGCGAAGAGGCTGAGCTGCTTGAAACACAGACAAACCTCTTAAATGCAACAGAGATATTACTTGGAAATAATGGCTATGAGTCAGTAGATCCTGCTCTCTACTGGAGAGACAGAAGCGGTACCGCTGATCAGCATACTTCTTTTTCAGTAGGTTATAATATTCTTCTTGCAGCGCAGATGAAGGGACTTGATGTTGATTATCATCTCGTTTGGGATATGGTACATGGAAGCAATGAAGGAACCAGCACCGGAACATTTATAGACTGGATCAATGAGATTTGTCAGTAATAATATAGTTAATAAGTTTTATATTGAATAATAAATCCTTAAAAGTGAAATCCTGTGTTTTTTACATAGGATTTTGCTTTTTTTAAAATTAATTGTGTGGTACAATTACAAACAGGGTTAAAATTTGGTATGTAATTGGAGTTTTATTCATGAAGGGAAATATTTTT
>JAIKZC010000379.1 GCA_024682575.1 Lachnospiraceae bacterium
GCTTCTTGTGAACATTGTAAATTTTGTAAATTCAATTCATGAGCTGAAAAAATACGATAAACACATCAACGATATAAACAAGGTGATGAAAAATTATCGTGAGGGTGCAGCCTATATATTAAAGCACAGAAAGGTCTTTTACATGGTGCTTATAAGCACTTTTCTGCAGAGAACCTGCCGTTTTGCCGTGACTTATGCGGTATACAGGGCATTTGGCCTGAGCGGGACTTCGTTCGCATGGATAATCCTCCTTCAGGCGATAGTGAATGTATCAGCTGATATGATACCTATTCCGGGAGCGGTCGGCGTAAGCGAGAACTGTTATCTGAATGCCTTCAGTGAGGTATTCGGGAAAAAGCTGGTGCTGCCGTCCATGGTGCTTTCAAGGGGTATAAGCTTTTACGGACTGGTGCTCCTGTCCGGAGTTCTGGTAGTATTTTTACAGCTCAAAAGTGTAGCAGAGGTCAAAGGGGAAAAGTAATGGCCTCGGGCTAAAGGGGAAAAAATTGATTGCACTTTTGACGAAGATATTTATAAAGGATTCTGAGAACCTTAAGGATCCGGGCGTCAGGCGGGCCTATGGAATGCTGACGGCAATAGTCGGGATAATACTGAACAGCTTTGTCTTCGCTATCAAGGCCTTTGCGGGCATCACGACGGGATCGCTCGCGATACTTGCGGATGGATTCAATAACTTATCTGATGCCGGTTCATCATTTCTTTCCATGCTCGGATACTCCATGGCTGGAAAGGAAGCTGATGCGGACCATCCTTTTGGACACGGAAGAATAGAATATATAATGGGACTTATCGTTTCGATAATGATCATAGTAGTGGGCTGTGAGCTTCTGACCAGCTCGGCGGGGAAAATATTTAACCCGGAGGAGGTCAGGCCAAGTGCACTGTCGGCAGTAATTCTCATCATATCAATCTTTATAAAGCTTTATATGTACTCCTATAACAAGGCTATATCGAGAAAAATAAATTCTGCAGCAATGGCAGCGACTGCGGCAGATTCACTTTCAGACTGCGTTGCGACCACTGTTGTACTGATATCCACTGTCGTACTGTATTTAAGCGGGAAAAATATAGACGGGATCAGTGGTGTGATAGTTGCGCTCTTCATTATCTATGAGGGAATATCGGCTGCTAAAGAAACCGTGGCACCGCTTCTGGGTCAGCCTCCTTCAAAAGAACTTGTGGATGATATTCTAAGGATAGTAAATGAATATCCGGAAGTTTTGGGAACTCATGACCTCCTGGTGCATGACTATGGTCCCGGACGGAGAATGATCTCTATACATGCAGAGGTTTCAGGAGACAGAAATATCTATGAGCTACATGATGCCATCGACAGGATAGAGCGGGAGTTAAAGACCAGACTCGGCTGTGAGGCGGTCATACACATGGATCCCGTGGATATAAATGATAAAAAGACTGAAGAAATGGCCGTCAGAGTCCGGATCCTTGTGGAAGGGATTGCAGAGGGGCTCAGCATACATGATTTCAGAGTTGATATCAAGGAAAACAGTCGGAAACTCTACTTTGATGTACAGCTTTCTTCGGAATGCAGACTGCAGCCTTCTGAGGTGGAGAGACTCGTAAAGAAAGAGATAAAGACACTGGGAGACTATGAAGCTGTGATAAATGTGGACAGGTAATAATAAAATAAGGAGTATATCACACTCTGATGAACTTAGATAATAAAACAAGTCTGATCAACTATATAAAAAGAACGTTTTTAATACTTGCGTCATGTGGGATCATAGGCAGTATATTGATGATTTTGGTATGGTGTATACCGGATTCTCTGATAAGGCCAAATGTTGAAAGTGCGTACGAAATATTTAATACCGAGGGAACCGAACAGCATGACATAAAATTTATCAGCTATTTTTACGGAATGAAACTGGTGCCTGATAAAGATGTAATGAGCACCGTGCTTGCAAATGATCCGGACAGATCACCAATAGAAAAAGCGATGGATATAAATGGATATTCAAGGTATTGGCATGGATATCAGGTAATTTTAAGGCCATTGCTTACAATTTTTAATTACGGACAGTTCAGATATATCCTCTTTACTGTTTTTGCATTTCTGATATACGGTATTGTACGGGAGCTGAATAAATCTTTTGAAAAAATACATGCAGGTATCTGCTTTGTGATCACTCTTATACTAAACAATTTTTTGGCAGTTCCGTTCAGCTATCATGTAAGCATGGCTTTTCTCGTGGCATTTACAGCAATGCTTGTTATGCTGAAGAAAAAGGAATACCTGCAGGATGATCTTAAATCCTGGAGCTTTTATATGTTAGTGGGAGGTATAACGTCTTATGTTGACTTTCTGACAACACCGATAGTCACATTAGGGCTCCCGCTGCTGGCAGATTTATTATGGAGAATAAAAAAAGGTGAGAGTGGATTAAGGGAGAACGTAATACTGATATTCAGAAATTCTCTATCCTGGGGAATTGGGTATGTACTGGTCTGGGCTGAAAAGTGGGTCATAGGCTCTTTGATACTTAAACAGAATGTGCTTGCCGACAGTATGGCAGAGGCTGCAGAATGGCAGACAAATGCTTTCGGGCAGAAATATACATTTTTGTCTGCCCTTGCAAAAAATCTGGCATGCCTGCTTCCTTTCGGCGGAGCTGCTAAAGAGCTGATTCCGTTTTTGCTTATATACTTAATAGCCGGAATCTGCCTGATATATTTAATAATAAAAAACAGAACGGTAATAAAAGGAAATATATATAAAATTATACCGCTATTAATAGTAGCAGCCTTTCCGTATATTTGGATATTGTTGATGCATAATCATTCCGGAGTGCATGCTACCTTCTGGGTTTACAGGATACAGACGGTTGCGGTATTTGGATTAGTTACTGCATTTAATCTGGCATTAACTAAAGACAACGGAGGTTAAATATGCTAAAGAAAGAAAAGTTAAGTCCCATTAATTTGATTGTTATAATAATGCTTTCTCTGACATTGGTGAAATTACTGGAAATTATAGTAACCGATGGCGCGGCATTGAGAAATTATATCTGGGAATTTGATACAAGTTTCAGGGATTATCTATATCATGTAAAAACTTCCATGATGGATGGAAATGTATATGATAGGGGAAATGGTTCGTGTTTTCCACCGTTGGCATATCTTTTTTATAAAATACTTGCGGCATTTTGCAAAGTAGATAATAGTTCTTCAGATCTGACCGGACTTACCTCATCCACGTCATACCTTTTATCGCTTATATTAGTTGAGGGATTGACCATTGTATTAATGGCAATAACGGTAAAGGATATATTGGACAGGGAAAAAGTTGATCCTGCTGCATCAAATATGATCGCCTTTTTACTGGTGAGTTCAAATGTAGTATTGTCATCGATCACAAGCGGAAATATAGCCTTTTCAGTTTCTGTTATATTGCTGATGGCTATGGCATTGAGGGATTCGAAAAACGGAATACTTAGAGAGATTTCTCTTATATTGATCGCAATCGCTGCGTGCTTTAAGATATATCCGTGTGTCATGGGAGCACATTATCTCAGGGAAAAAAGATATAAAGAGGCGGTAAGACTCATAATATATGGCATACTACTGTTTTTTCTTCCTTTTGTGTTTTTTGAAGGTATTTATGGTTTTAAGATGTTTCTTAAGAATATTACAGAGGTAGGAGGAATAGTTACAGATATAACCATAATAGGGCTGGTGTCAAGAATATTGTCTTATTTTATGGCATCGGACCTGGCCCTGATAATAGCCAGGATAGTTGATATAATATATTTTATTATAATTCTTACACTTGTTTTGACTGATAAAAGAAAAAATTCATGGAAAACGATCCTTTTTGTAAGCTCGATGATGATCGTTGTAAATACTGAATCAGGTTCGTATTGCCTGTCTTATATGATAATGCCTTTTGTATTTTTTGTGGTTTCAATGGCTCAAAAGAAAAAATATCTGTCGATTGATTATTTATATGCTGTTTTATTTGCCCTTTTCTATACGATGATACCGATACCGATTCTGGGAGGAGCAAGCTTTATACCTACTATCATTATGTATCTGATATTATTGACGGCATTAACAGAAGAACTGATAACAGTTATTAAAAGCAGAAAATTAAGCAGAGAAGATAGTATAAAAGAAATCTGACGTCTGCAATAAAATATATAGAGAGAATAAAAAAATGGATAAAATTGCTGTATTAATCCCTTGCTACAATGAGAGCAGAACAATAGAAAAAGTGATCAGGGACTGGCAGAAAACTTTGCCGGAATCCGTAATATATGTTTATGATAATAATTCCACCGACGGAACTGCTGATATAGCATTAAAGGCTGGCGCAGTAGTGAGACATGAGTACCACCAGGGGAAGGGAAATGTCATAAGACGAATGTTCAGAGAAATAGATGCCGAAGTTTATATAATGGTGGATGGAGATGATACCTATCCGGCAGAGTACGGACGTGAAATGGCTGATATGGTATTGAAACACGGTGCAGATATGGTTGTCGGAGACAGGCTTTCATCGACATATTATACGGAGAATAAGCGGCCTTTTCATAACTTCGGAAATGACATAGTAAAAAATTCCATAAACAGTCTCTTTCATTCGGATATTAAAGATATAATGACGGGATACAGAGCTTTCAGCTTTGAATTTGTAAAAACCTTCCCTGTGCTCTCACATGGATTTGAGATAGAGACAGAAATGACAATACATGCAGTTGATAAAAATATGTATGTAGAAAATCTGGTCATAGAATATCGTGACCGCCCGGATGGAAGCGTTTCAAAGCTGAATACTTATTCAGATGGTATCAAAGTGCTGATGACCATAGCAAGACTTTTCAGAGATTATAAACCGATGCAGTTTTTTGGTATATTTGCGGTTATATTGATGATATTTGCATTTGCTGTGGATATACCGATCTTAATGACTTATTTTGAAACAGGACTG
>JAIKZC010000384.1 GCA_024682575.1 Lachnospiraceae bacterium
GGATCTGCCTCCTATGATATATCTATATGGTCCGTTATATTCTCTTGTTACAGCTTTTTTTGGAATATTTATAAAAACAGATATTGTTCTTCTGCATTATTTCGTAACTTTTGCATGTATAGTGGGATCGGCTTTCCTTGCTGCAGCGTTAGTAAAAAAACATAGCAGATCTATGGCAGCGCCTGTTCTTGCATTTTTATTTACTATAAATTGTCATTGGAGATACAGCTATGTAAATGCAGTTCCCGACAGCATGGGGCTTTTCATTATGATATTGATACTCTATCTGCTATCAAAGGAAAAGCTTAAGCATAAGGCGATCATCACTGCGGTTCTTACTGTATTTATATTCTTTACAAAGCAGTATTTCCTTCTTGTGGCAGGAACGGCAACTGCATATCTTTTTCTCTTTGAGTCGAAAAAGGATTCGTTTAAATATCTGGGAACGATGGCGGTTACATCCGGTGCGCTGGCGGCTTTTATTCAGTGGAAATGTCCTCTCTTCTGGACTTATATGATATTTTTGGCAAAGGGACCTGGAAAAGGAGTATCAGGAACTGTTACACGCGGAAGCGTGAAAATCAGTGGGGAAGCATATAATCTGAGCCAGATCATGTCGATCGGCGGAATGTTCTTTTTCTTTTTCCTTGCGGCAACGGTTCTTGTTTTATACTGTATATTCAAGAAAAAGCTTCAGAAAATAGATTTTCTGCTGTTTGGTCATATGGCAGTAGCCGGAATATGTCTTCTCTATATAGGTAAAAATGATGGAGCCTGGCTTTCATATTATCTTGAACTTTTTGTTCCGGCGTTGATAATGGAAGCATTGATACTTATGGAGCGTTTTATTCCTGAAAAGGTCAGATCTGTCAGATATGCATCATTTGTTGCTTTTTATCTGCTCATGTTTGCGTTTACAACATTCAGAACAGACCAGCGTCTTCCGGCATCACAGATGACAAATGAGGATTATGAAGCGTGGGATACAGCTGTAACGATCATGGATTCCAATCCGGGAGATATGTATCTATATCCGCTATTGGCATATTACGGAATGAAACATGATATTTACGTTTATAACAGCGGACAGCCTTTTGTTGTAACACAAAAGTTTTATGACCGTTATCTGAAATCAGAAAGTTCTCAAAAGAATTTTCCTTATGCAGGAGATGTTTTCTCGAGCCATCTGGACTACAGGGATGAGATAAAGGAAAAAGTAAGAAACGGAGAATACAGCATTGTAAGTTATATTAAGGATTATGATGAAGTCTTTGATGAGACGGATTTAAGTCTTAAATATGAAAAAATCGATAGTTTAACACTTCGTGCAGGTCGCTGGACCTGGGATGTTGACTTTTACGGATTGAAAAAATAATAAAGGCAGAAACCTTCTATATGTAACTGGTAGGTTTCTGCTTTTTCTTTTTCTATATAAAAAAGCTGTTGACAAAATCCTGTATGGGTGCTATCTTATCTTATAGGAATTAGCACTCGGATTAATTGAGTGCTAACATCTAAAAAAGAGGCAATGTGCATGGAGATGGACGAAAGAAAAACCAAAATACTTGAAGCGATTATAAAGAATTACCTTGCAACCGGTGAACCGGTGGGATCGAGGACAATATCCAAGCTCGAAGGCTTAAAGGTGAGTCCTGCTACGATAAGGAATGAGATGTCGGATCTCGAGGAGATGGGATATATATTACAGCCCCATACTTCTTCCGGACGTATTCCCTCGGATAAAGGTTATCGCTTCTACGTCGACCGGATGTTCCTTGAAAAAGAAAAAGAAGTATCCGACATGAAGGAAATGGTCGTAGAAAAGGCGGATCAGCTGTCGGAGCTGCTGAAGCATGTATCAAAATTACTTGCGGAAAATACGCAGTACGCAGCAATGGTGTCATCACCGCAGACACATCGCAATAAGCTTAAGTTTATCCAGCTTTCGAGGATGGATGATAAAAGCGTACTTGCAGTTATAGTTGTTGAAGGAAATATCATTAAAAATAAGATAATTCCTACAGCAGAGGAGATTGACGATGATACGATCCTCAAGCTGAATCTCCTGCTTAATACTCATTTGAATGGGCTTTCACTTGAAGATATTAATCTTGGACTTATAACCCTTATAAAAGAAAGGGCGGGTATTCATTCGGAAATGATAGCATCAGTTATCGATGCGGTTGCGGAAGCAATAAGAGCGGATGAAGATCTTGAGATTTATACGAGCGGAACGAATAACATTTTCAGATATCCCGAGCTCGCAGATAATCAAAAGGCAAGTGAGATAATATCAACACTTGAGGAAAAAGAAGAGTTTACAGAACTTATGAAAGAGTCCTTAAATGAAAGCGGAGATGAGAACAGTCATGCCATACAGGTTTATATCGGCAATGAATCGCCGATACAATCAATGAAAAACTGTTCCGTTGTTACAGCAACTTATGAGTTGGAAGATGGAATGAAGGGCATGATGAGCATCATAGGTCCTAAAAGAATGGATTATGAGAAGGTTGCAAAAACCCTTAAGACATTGCAGGAACAGCTTGATACATTATATAAGAAAAAGACATAGCTATGAAGGAGGCATTGACGTTTGAGCACAGAAGAAAAGACTCAGGAAGAAGCACAGGAAATCAATATAGAAGAGGCTTCTGAAGAGACAACTAAATCAGAAAACGTTGAAAATACTGAAAACTCATCAGAAAATGAAGCTGAAACAGCAGAAAATAACGAAAAGGCTGAGGAAGAGGCTGAAGCATCTTCTGATGATAAGATCAATGAACTTAATGATCGTTACGTAAGACTGATGGCTGAGTTTGAGAATTTCAGGAAACGTACTGATAAAGAAAAAGAAATGATGTTTGAGACCGGAGCAAAGAGTATTATAGAAAAGATCCTTCCGGTTGTAGATAATTTTGAACGTGCCCTTGAGATGGCAAAGCCCGAAGAAGGTGCTGAGCCTGATCCCTTCATGGATGGCATAGATAAGATTTACAAACAGCTTATGACCGAGTTTGACAATATGGGGGTTAAACCTATAGAGGCAGTCGGTAAACCTTTTGATCCTCAGTTCCATAATGCAGTTATGCAGGAGGAATCAGAGGATGCAGAATCAGGTACAGTAACTAAGGAAATGCAGAAAGGTTATATGTACCGTGACAGTGTAGTCAGACATTCAATGGTAGTTGTAGCCCAGTAAGGGTTAATATTAGGAGGATAAAAAATGAGTAAGATCATAGGTATCGATTTAGGTACTACAAATAGCTGCGTAGCTGTTATGGAAGGTGGTAAACCTACAGTTATAGCAAACCAGGAAGGATTAAGAACAACTCCTTCAATCGTTGCATTTACAAAGAACGGCGAGAGACTTGTCGGTGAGCCCGCTAAAAGACAGGCTGTAACAAATGCTGACAGAACAATTTCTTCTATTAAGAGAGATATGGGTACAGACCACGGTCGTACAATTGATGATAAGAGATATTCACCTCAGCAGATTTCTGCTATGATCCTTCAGAAGCTTAAGGCTGATGCTGAGAGCTATCTTGGTGAAACAGTAAGCGAAGCTGTTATCACAGTTCCTGCATACTTCAATGATGCTCAGAGACAGGCTACAAAGGATGCCGGTAAGATCGCAGGTCTTGAAGTAAAGAGAATCATCAACGAGCCTACAGCTGCAGCTCTTGCATACGGTCTTGATAACGAAGGCGAGCAGAAGATCATGGTTTATGACCTTGGTGGTGGTACATTTGATGTATCTATTATCGAGATCGGTGACGGTGTTATCGAAGTTCTTGCAACAAACGGTGATACACGTCTTGGTGGTGATGACGTTGATAACGTTGTTTCCAACTACATGGTTGAAGAGTTCAAGAAAAAGGAAGGCATTGACCTTTCAGGCGATAAGATGGCTATGCAGAGAATTAAGGAAGCTGCAGAGAAGGCTAAGAAAGAGCTTTCAAGTGCTCAGACAACAAATATCAACCTTCCTTTCATCACAGCTACTGCAGAAGGCCCTAAGCACTTTGACCTTGACCTTACAAGATCTAAGTTCGAAGAACTTATTCATGATCTCGTTGAGAGAACAACAATTCCTGTACAGAATGCTATGAAGGATGCAGGTCTTACAAATAACGATATAACAAAGGTTCTCCTTGTTGGTGGTTCTACACGTATTCCTTGTGTTCAGGAGCACGTTAAGAAGCTCACAGGTAAAGAGGCTTCCAAGACCCTTAACCCTGATGAGTGTGTAGCACTTGGTGCATCTATCCAGGGTGGTAAGCTTGCAGGTGAAGGCGGAGCTAATGATATCCTCCTTCTCGATGTAACACCTCTTTCACTTTCAATCGAGACAATGGGTGGTGTTGCTACAAGACTTATCGAGAGAAATACAACAATTCCTACAAAGAAGAGTCAGGTATTCTCAACAGCAGCAGATAACCAGTCAGCCGTTGATATCAACGTACTTCAGGGTGAGAGACAGTTCGCAAAGGATAATAAGTCCTTAGGACAGTTCCGTCTCGATGGTATCCCGCCAGCAAGAAGAGGTGTTCCTCAGATCGAAGTTACATTTGATATTGATGCAAACGGTATCGTTAATGTATCTGCTAAGGATCTTGGAACAGGCCACGAGCAGCATATAACTATCACAGGTGGTTCCAACATGTCTGATGATGATATAGATAAGGCTGTTAAGGAAGCAGCTGAGTACGAAGCTCAGGATAAGAAGAGAAAAGAAGCAATCGATGCAAGAAATGATGCTGATTCATTCGCATTCCAGACAGAGAAGGCTATGGAAGAAGTTGGTGATAAGATTGATGAGAACCAGAAGACTCAGGTTCAGACAGATCTTCAGGCACTCAAGGATCTCCTTGCAAAGAATCCTGATGCTTCCAACATGACTGATGCAGATGTAAGCGAGATCAAGGCAGCTAGAGAGAAGCTTGAGCAGTCAGCACAGCAGCTCTTCACAAAGATGTATGAGAATATGCAGCAGGCCGGCGGAGCTCAGGGACAGGCAGGTCCTGACATGAGCGGTGCAGCAGGCGCTACAGCATCCGACAGCTCATCAGACAACGGAAATGATGCAGGTCCTGACGTTGTCGATGGTGATTACAGAGAAGTATAAAGCTTTTACTGGAAGATCTGAAAAGTCTTTCTAAGGATAAGCTTTCTTGAATAATAAAGTCACAGGGTGTAGAATAATACCCTGTGACTTATTGTCGATAATGAATTAAGGATTGGAGAATTAATTATGGCAGAACAGAAACGTGACTACTACGAGGTTCTGGGTGTCGATAAAAATGCCGATGATGCTACCATAAAGCGGGCATATCGATCGCTTGCGAAGAAATATCACCCTGACGTAAATCCGGGAGATAAGACAGCAGAGGCAAAGTTTAAAGAGGCTTCAGAAGCGTATGCCGTTCTTTCTGATGCTGATAAAAGACGCCAGTATGATCAGTTTGGTCATGCAGCATTTGACGGAGGCGCTGGCGGTGGCGGCGGATTCGGTGGATTCGGCGACTTCAGCAGTGCTGATTTCTCGGATATGTTTGGCGATATTTTCGGCGATTTCTTTGGAGGCGGAAGAAGCTCAAGGAATAGCAATGGACCTGCCAAGGGTGCAAATATTCGTGTACAGGTTCGTACAACCTTTGAAGAGGCTGTATTCGGCACAGAGAAGGAAATAGAGCTTACGCTTAAGGATGAATGTCCTAAGTGCCACGGCACAGGTGCAAAGCCGGGAACAAATCCTGTAACATGTCCTAAGTGCGGAGGCAAGGGTCAGGTTGTTTATACTCAGCAGTCTCTTTTCGGTACGGTCAGAAATGTTCAGACCTGTCCGGATTGCGGAGGCAGCGGAAAGATCGTTAAGGAAAAATGTCCGGATTGTTATGGTACAGGCTATATCTCATCTAAAAAGAAGCTTAAGGTTACAATACCTGCCGGTATAGACAACGGTCAGATGGTAAGGCTTCGTGATAAGGGTGAGCCCGGAAGAAATGGTGGCCCTAGAGGAGATCTTCTTGTAGAAGTTGTTGTATCAAGACATCCTATTTTCCAGCGTCAGGGATACAACATTTTCTCCAGTGCTCCTATATCATTTGCACAGGCAGCTCTTGGCGGAGATGTGCTTATAGACACTGTTGATGGACGTGTAGCATATACAGTTAAGCCCGGAACACAGACTGACACAAAGATCAGATTGAAGGGCAAGGGTGTACCGTCAATTCAGAATAAGGACGTAAGAGGAGACCAGTACGTCACTCTGGTTGTCCAGGTACCTACAGGCCTCACATCAAGCTCTAAGGAGCTTTTAAGGCAGTTTGATGAGCTCACAGGAGATTCTCTTCATGATGTAGAGCGTCGCTCAGGCACAGAAAAAGAACCTAAGAAGAAAAAGGGATTTTTCGGCTGATAAACAGACATAAAAAAGCTTACCGATAATGGTTATTCGTTGAAACCATTTCGGTAAGCTTTTTTTCGCTTATCGCTTGTTGCCTGTTACGCTGTTCGCCTCAAAGTTCCTACGAGGAACGCTCTCGCTTTGGGCTCCGACGCAGCAGTACTAATGCCGCAAAATACGCGGCATAAGTGCTGGCGTCTCGCACAATCCTCTTTAGGAACATTTGAGGTTCACGGCTTAGGTTGACATGGAAACAGATAAACCGAACAACGCAACAGGCGAAAGTCTAAACAACTATAGGATTTTGATATAGTTGTTTTTGCCGACTTCGGTGGCGACTCCTTTTAATTCGAGCTGAAGGAGTACCGAGATTAAGTCGGGAAGCGAGAGATCCGACATGTTGGAGAGTTCCTCGAGACTTCTTGGATAAAGATCGAGAACCTTATAAACCTTGGCTTCTTTTTTGCTGAGGGGAACCTTCGATCTGATCTTAAACTCACTTTCTTCAGTGTCGAAAATACCCATAGCGCCAAGGATACTTGAGGGGGCAAGAGCTATTCCGGCTCCGTCCTCGATAAGCTTTAGGCAGCCGGAGCTAAGCGGGTCACTGATCCTGCCCGGAATGGCATATACATCTTTGCCCTGTTCTATGGCACGCTTTACAGTTATTGAAGTG
>JAIKZC010000387.1 GCA_024682575.1 Lachnospiraceae bacterium
TAATAATTCCTGGTGCGGAAAGATGGAGATACATCAGTTTGTTGACGGCGAGGAAAATATTCAGACTATTGACCTCAGAGATTATGAGGAAAAAGATGTTACGCTGAAGCATTTCATGGCAGGACAGGATCTCCTTATACCACTGACAAAGGGCGATTATCTTATCTATCATCCTGATGACTCCGGTGTGTCGGGAGAGTCACCTCTTTCATCGAGTAAGTCGGGAATAGGACAGGCACTCATAGGTATAATAATGTATTCAGAGAGTGGAGAAGTTGATTTTTCTGATTTTACATTGAATTATTTTATTAAGAAATCCTATTTCGCAGGAACTGAGGGTATAGTTTATCTTTCACTTTTTGCAATATGGCTTTTGGTATTTGCATTTTCGCTGGTTGTATCGCTGCTTATTCTGCATTTTGAGGGAAGGCTTTATGGAAGTAATCGTATGCTTGAGGAAGCTTTTAAGCTTTGTGCAGCAGTTTCGGATATAAAAGATCCATATACCAAGGAGCATTCTTACAAAGTAGCTAAGTATGCAAGGCTTATCGCTGAACAGATGGGAATGGATAAGGCAGATTGTGAGAATGTTTATTATGTTGCGATGGTCCATGATATAGGAAATTATTTTATTGCAGGTCAGATACTTCGTAAGGGAGAAAAGTTATCAAGAGATGAATACGAAGCTATAAAATCTCATACAACGAAAGGCGCGGAGTTACTGAAGGATATGGTGTCACTTCCGCATGCAGTTGAGGGAGCGATGTATCATCATGAAAGATATGATGGCAGTGGCTATCCTATGGGTATGAAGGGCGATGATATTCCTTTGATAGCAAGGATAATAGCTGTGGCAGATGCTTATGATGCAATGAGCTCTGACAGAGCATACAGGAGTAGAAAAACAATAGAACAGATAAAACAGGAAATGAATGAACAGAGTGGCTTGCAGTTTGATCCTGTTATTGTGAAGGTATTTATGGAAATCATTGATAATCTTGACAGATGAAAGAGCTATGGATTATGGACAAAGCAAAAAAAATCATAATTGCATATGTTATATCGATCGGCTTGAATTTATTTGGTGGGTGGGCAGAGTATAGATTTGGTTTACCGGCCTATTTTAATGTTGTAGGAACCATATTTGCTGCTTATTTTATAGGACCGATTTTTGCTACGCTTGTGGCAATATCAAGTGGATTTTGCGTTTATTTTATAATTAATGCAGGATTGTATTTTCTGATAATGGACATTCCGGTTGCGATTTTTGCCGGAATAATGTCAAAGCGAGGCTTTTACATTAATAATCTTGCAAATCTTGTAACAATGACAACACTGACAGCGTTTATCAGAAGTGTATTTTTAATGTTGGTCAACGGTCTGTTTCTTAGTGGCCAGACGTCATTTGAATATACAAATGCAGTTATGACAGAACTGGATGTTATGATGAGAACAAGTCTTGTAAGTGGATTGATCGCATGTCTTTTTATTTCATTTTTAGATATCCTTTCTGCAAACCTGATTTTTTATATAGGTCAGGCTATTGTAGGTAAGATCAGAAAGAAGAAGAGAGCTAATGAACTTAAAAAGGCTTTGGGCGGAAAAATATCATTAGGAGTGACTCTGACAGCGATCTTAATACCTTTGCTTTTTGTAAGGTCTGCAGATGCCGCAGACAAGATCAATTTTGTTGAAAAATTTTATAACAGCAGCAATGGACTTACAGGCGGTTGTGCAAATGACATTGAGGAGACTGGGGATGGAGCAGTATGGGTAGCTACTTATGGAGGACTTTACAGATTTAATGGGAAGAAGTTCACACTTTTAACGCATATGGAGTCTGTAAGGAGTGTCCAGACTTTATATAAAGATAAAGAGGGATGGCTTTGGATAGGAACTAATGGAAGCGGACTGACTGTGGCCAAGAGTGCAACAGATTATGCAACATTAACCGTTAAAGACGGGCTGCAGTCCAATAATATCAATGATATTGTACAGGACTCAAATGGTATTTATTATATAGCAACGGAATCCGGAATCATGCTTGCTGATTATAAGGAAAATAAGTTTGCACCTATTTATACAGAGGCTAAGGCTGAAAAATGCTGCAAACTTTGTGCTGATAATCATGATAATGTAGTCGCGCTAGGTTCCGGAGGGAAACTTTTGTTATTTTCGGGAGGAACTCTTACTTCAGAATATCCACCTCATAATTACGAAATTACTTCTATCAGATTTGATAATAGTGGTCTGCTTTATGTAGGAACCAATGTTGGAAGGATTGAGAGATTTACAGTTGATAAAAATGGCTTTACCCATATGGATTCCATAGAATGTGCGGAATTTCCGATAATCAATGATCTGTTTTTTGATGATTCAGGGATTATTTATATTGCCGCAGAAAACGGAGTTGGATATATTGACCGTGACAATGGAATAAATGTTATAGAGTCAGGTGAGTTTGATAATTCTGTAGATAGTATATTCAAAGATTATCAGGGAAATATATGGTTTACATCTTCACGCTGCGGCTTGCTCACGCTTAACCAATCGATATTCAGGGATGTCTTCAGGCTTTGCGATATAGAATCAAGAGTAGTAAATTCAGTGATCGGATGGAATAATCACCTGTATACGGGAACTGATAATGGCCTTGTAATAATTAATGATAATGCAGGAAAAACTGTGAGTAATAATCTTACGGAATTTTTTGCAGGTGACAGGATCAGGACAATGGATGTTCTTAAGACTGGAAGCCTTCTTATATCCGGTTATGAAAACGGGATCATAGAGGTTAGTGCCAATGGGGCTTATTCTGATTATCTCCATGACAAAAAAGAAGCAGATTATTTCAGAGGAGGGTCTGTAAGGGTTATAAAAGAGCTTTCTGATGGAAGCGTAGTGGTATCTGATAATTTTGGGCTTACTTTTATAAAAGATCATGAAATAGTTACGCGACTTAAACGTGGGAAAGACTTAAAGACTGCTAAAATACTCAATATTGTTGAAAATGATGATGGTAGTCTTCTTGCCGGGACGGATGGAGATGGAATTTTGCGCATTCGTGATCAGAAGGTTATAGGCTATTTATCAACAGAATCCGGACTTAGTACAAGTGTGGTTCTTCGTATAGTTAAAAATAAAAAGGGAAGCGGTTTTTTTGTATTAACGGGAAGCGGAATCTGCTTTCTTGATGAAAACGGCACGATAAGGGAGCTTAAAGGCATACCATATTATAATAACTATGATATGTACATGGATGATGAGGATAAGCTTTTTATATTAGGCGGCGCCGGCGTATATATAGTTGATTATGAGGATTATATTTCAGGGAGTGAGGATCTCAAGTATACGCTTCTTGATACAAAGGATGGGCTTCCCGGAAGTCTTACAAGTAATGCGTGGAATTGGGTCGGAAATGATAAGCAGCTCTATATGGCGGGTAATAATGGTGTTTATGAGCTTGATACAAAAAATTACAGGTCAAAAGTGAAGGACTACAGAGCAGAGCTCTTAATGCTCAAGCTTGACGGTCAGGATAGGATTGTTTTCAGTGATGACACGATAAAAATTCCAAAGGGTACAGTCAAAGTTGAATTAAATGTATGCGTAAATAATTATACTATGACCAATCCCTATGTTCGTTATTACATGACCGGTGTTGACGAACAGAAAAAAGAAGTACTTGAAAGCGATCTGGGATTAATAGCTTATGAACATATTCCATATGGACTGCATGAATTTCATATTGAAGTGCTTAACGAAGATGGAAGGGCAGTTTCTGACAAAATCTATAAATTCAATAAGGAAATGGAAACACATGAGACGAGAGGATTTAAGCTTTATTTCTTCTCAATGTTCACTCTTGTGCTAGTATTTTCTGTAATAACAATTGTTTTATTCAGCCTTCGTTCTATGACAAAGAGTCAGAATGACGAGCATGAAAAAATAGTTGCAAAGCTTGAGAGAGAAAAAGCACAGGCTTTTGAAAGGGCACTTAAGTCAGAGGAGGGAGCGAATAAGGCAAAGTCGGTATTCTTAGCATCAATGTCACATGAGATCAGGACGCCTATAAACGCAATTATAGGCATGGATACTATGATACTCAGAGAGGCAAAGAGTGAGAATATTAAAAATTATGCAAGAGATATTCATAGTGCCAGCAGAAATCTGCTTTCGTTAATAAATGATATTCTTGATTTTTCAAAGATCGAATCAGGAAAATTTGAGCTTGTTCTTGGAGAATATAGTCTGAGTTCAGTTGTTAATGATCTGGTAAATATGACAAAGCCAAAGGCTGACAGTAAAAATCTGGAGCTTAAGCTTGATATTGATCCTGAAATACCTGAAAGGCTTTATGGTGATGATGTACGTATTACACAGATAATACTGAACATCCTTAATAATGCTGTTAAATATACGGAAAAAGGATCAGTAACATTTTCAATGCATTATGAAAATGTGGACGAGCAGAATATATTGCTTAAGGTGAGCATAAAGGATACAGGAATAGGTATTAAAGAAGAGGATATTGAGAATCTCTTCTCACCTTATAAGCGTATAGACCAGCAAAGGAACAAGAAGATAGAAGGTACAGGACTTGGAATGAGTATAACGAAAAATCTTCTTGATATAATGGGAAGTAAGCTGGAAGTGTCCAGTGTTTATGGTGAGGGATCCGACTTCTCATTCGCAATCCTGCAGCCTGTAAGATCAATAGAAAAGATAGGAGATTATAAATCCAGGAGAGAAGAAGCATGCGATGAAGCATCTACGGAAGAGAAGTTCCATGCTCCTGATGCTGAGATCCTTATCGTTGATGATGTAGAGATGAATCTTATTGTCGCAGAGAATCTCTTAAAGAGAACAGAGGTAAAAATAGAAACAAGTCTTAGCGGAAAAACAGCAGTTGAAATGGCAAAAGAAAAGACTTATGATATAATCTTCTTGGATTCAATGATGCCTGAGATGAACGGAGAGGAAACAATGAAGGCAATACGTTCCAACTGTCCGCTCAATGCAGAGACACCGATCATTGTTCTTACTGCGCATGCGGTAAAGGGTGCAAGAGAAGAATATCTTAAGATGGGATATACGAATTATCTTTCCAAGCCGCTTGATGCGGTTAAGTTAGAGGCAATGGTTCAGAGCTATCTTCCTGAGGAAAAGATAGAGATCGTTGATCCTAATGCAGTAAAGGATGATGATTCTGAAGCTGAAAATGAAGAAGCATTATCTGTAATAGAAAAAATAGCTGAGATAGATGGTATCGATTCTGAAAAGGGAATAGAGCTTGCAGGCGGCCAGGATGTATATGAGGTTATCTGCCATAATTTCCATGACACGGCAGATACCCGTATAAGTATGCTGCGTGAAGCTTATGATGCAAAGGATATCAAAAACTATACTATACAGGTACATGCACTGAAGAGTACCGCCAGACTTGTCGGTGCGTATGAATTATCTGAGCGCGCATGGCAGCTTGAACAGGCAGGAAGAGAATCTAATCTTGAAAAGATAGAAGCAGATACTGAAGGTGTGATTGAAGATTACAGAAAATTCTACGAAGAATTTGACAGAATCTTCAATACGGATGATAATAAAACATCTAAAGATGATAAACCTTTAATGGAACCGGATGAAATTAAAGCTAATCTTTCGGATTTAAGGGAGCTTTTGGAGGCTTTTGATTTCGACACTGCAAAAGATCTGATGGAGGCATTTTCAGAATACAGAATGCCTGTTGAATTTACAGAAACATATGATAAACTTAAGAAGGCAATGGCAGAAGTGGACAGAGATGGAGCTATTTCGGTTGTTGATGCTTACGTGAAGGAGATTAATTAAATGGCTGAGAAAATATTATTTATTTCTGACCGCGAGTCGTTCATTATCAAATCGATAATGCAGAAGGTAAGTTCAGAAGATATTGAATGTGTCTTTTCTACATTGAACATGGATGAGATAAATAAACATAATAACAAATTAGGAGAACTTGCCTATCTTTATATTGATGATATTTCAAGATTTTCTGACAGTGACCTGGTGTTTCTGCGCGACTTCTGTATAAGTAATGGAATGGAATTGATACTTATAGGTTATGAAGTCGACATAAAGCAGTTGAAGGAGAATATATTTGTTGGCGGCGTTTTTAAGGAGTATAACCGACCGATAAATGCAAATGAAATGGCTGCAGAGATAATTTCAGAAGTAAATATTGACTCCAAAAAAAATAGACGTAAACATATTTTAGTGGTGGATGATTCCGGAATAATGCTTACAACCATTAAAGAATGGCTTAGTGATAAGTACAGGGTAAGTCTTGTAAACTCTGCAATGAATGCGATTACTTTCCTGTCAACCAGAACGCCGGATCTTATCCTGCTTGATTATGAAATGCCGGCATGTACCGGAGCGCAGTTTTTGGAAATGCTCCGTACGGAAAATGGAAATGATATTCCGGTAATCTTTCTCACGGGACATAATGAGCCGGAAACAGTTAAAAAGGTCATAGCTTTGAGACCGGTGGGATATCTTCTTAAATCTCTTCCAAAGGAGAAGATTGTCAGCATGATAGACACTTATTTTGAAGGAAAAATGATGGGTCAATAAAAAAAATGCATCCTCACAATTGCGGGGATGCATTTTTTTACAGATTATGTTATTTGCGGACAAGGAGGGCGGCCTTAATATCCTCATCGTCCTCCGCTATGTCAAAATTATCTGCCAGATAATCCATAACGTCATCTTCCAGTTTATCCATATCTCGATGGACATATACAAGATAAAGTTTATTATATTTTTTCAGATCAGATACCGGATCCTCATCCTGCAGACTGATCATGGGAAGATCCGGATTTATTGCGCCGTCACGTATATAATATTCAACGAAACCGGCAGTTGCTCTGGGGTTGACACTGCATACGACAGCTGAATCTGAGTCATAGAGCCCGTCCTGAGCCTTGATCCATTCTGAGGCTTCTTTGAAGGTTTCAAAGCTTGTCGAGGATGTTTCGCGCACTTCACGCAGATTTCCCATTCCTATATAAAGAACTATAAATGATGCTGCGATTGCGGTAAGCTCAAGGCGGAGAGCTCTTTCCCGTTTAGAAGCTATGAACTCTATTGCCTCTGAAATACCGACCGCATCTATTATAAGCATGACCGGTACAAGCTCCATAAAATATCGCTGTACGAAAAATCCTCCTGCCGGATTTATTATTGTGCTGTAGATAAACACAGATCCAAGAATAAAGAGGACTATCCAGGATAAAGTCAGAACTGAGAAGTGCTTGAAAGAAGTAGTTTTTTTCTCGCATATATTTCTTATTACTCTGAATATTACATAGAGGAAGGTAACGATCAGGGCAACAAAGAGCAGTTCATCGCTGGAAAGCAGTTTTCTTATGATCCTCACTATCTTTGGCAGAGTAGGTGTTGTCGGCCAGAAAGAAGAAATACTTTTCTGTTTATGCAGGAGCATCAAAATGAACCAGGGCATAAAAAGCGCTACCGTAACAAAGTATGGGAGCAGTCTTTTGATATTTTTCTTTCTTAAAATTATGATCAGGAGATCGACGATTCCAAGAGCGGCTATGACTAATGATCCCATATAATGCGTATAAATAGTCAGAAGCATCATAACTGTATAGAGGTAATGGCATTTTTTACCTGCTGAGCAAAATCTTTTCAGAAAATAATAAATTGTTGCAGTGCTGAAAAATACCAAAAAACCATAGCTTCGAAGCTCAAAGCCGCAGCCGAGTATCAGTCTTGCGGAAAGTGCTGTAGATACAGAAGCGAAAAGACCGGCTTTTCGTCCTGCAATGAGTTCTGCTGTAAGAGCGCTCCATATACAGGTTCCAAAGGCGGCAAGCTCCGGGAGTACAAGCATTATCTTATCATTTGCCGGGAATATCCTGTGCCATAGGGCTGCTGCCAGCGGAAAGACCGGGAGATTGGTGACATCGATGGTCAGATATTGATCGAGAATGTCAAAAATTCCTTTGTCCTTTGTGATGGTACCAAGAAGTGACATTTCATCAAGCCAAAAGGATTTCCGTCCTCCCTGATAAAACATGAATGCGAGCATTCCCAATGCTATCATCAAATAAACGATCCAAAAGTTACTTTCTAATTTTTCTTTAATTTTTATCATCATAACAATAAAATTTTAATACAGTTAAATAAATATTGCACTAATTCAGTAGAAAAACTTTTCATTAATGGCTTTTTTTTTACACTGGGTCTATAATATTAATTAAGATAAAGTTGAAAACAGGTATAAAACAGAAAGGCGGTATGATCAATGAAACAGCATAAGTTTTTTGCATGGGCTACAGTTTTTTGCTTTTTTATGACAATGGTAACAGGATATCAGAGAAAGTAATAATAAAAGAACAGAATAAGTCGTGAGGGGGCTTTTCCTGAAACGGAGGCCCCTTATTTATGGCATTTTATAAAGGATGATCAACAATGAAATTTTTGGTTCAAAGGGTGAGCGAGGCTTCGGTTACAGTGGAAAATGAACTTGTCGGCAAGATAGGAAAGGGATTTCTTGTTCTTATTGGGATCGAAGATGCCGATACAGAAGAGATTGCTGATAAAATGGTAAAGAAACT
>JAIKZC010000390.1 GCA_024682575.1 Lachnospiraceae bacterium
AAAATTATTCCTATTACCGAAACAAAATCCTCGATAGGCGTTGTCTGATTAATTATCATATGCCTGGCAACAAGAAAAATTATGGTTTCGAGAACATTTTCGGAAGTTGGATGACAAAGCATCTTGAAAAATTCTATGGCAACTATGATTATAGATGCTTTTTCCAAAAAAACAGTTATGTCAAATGTTACATGCGATGAATAAATAATCCTATTCAACTCCGGAAAAAGCGAAATAATCCCGGCAACTATAGCAATAAAAACTAAGACAGCTGTAAACATTTCAAGTACTAATGCAATTTTAGAAGTAATTGCAGATGAAAGTCTTTCGTTTTCATCATCCATTAACGGTCGAAAAAAAGAAGCGATGTTCTCAATCATAAATACCTCCCATAACCTTTCAAACATAATAGTTTAACCTGTACCCATTCCCATTATATTTTAACTTGTATTTTAAACAAATTGATTCAAGTCAAGTTTGAGAGTTTTATATTTTGACCCTAAGGGACGTTGTCAATGTCATTTAGATAAGAAATCTCATATTTTAAATTGAATATTTATTGCAACTCAGAGGTGAAATATCCTCTGAGTTTTTTGCATTTTTTTGCAAAAATTGCTTGACAAATCAGCAAAAAAATGTCGCCGCACCTTTTTTATAAGACATTTTTACGGAGGTGCTGATATGTCATTTACTGTTACTGAAATACGTCATAATCTTTCATCTGTAATCTCATCATTGTTGGACAAAAGGGAAAAATTTCTCCAAAATCCATCCACTGATTTCACAAGAAAAAAGAAGATTTCCTTTGAGCAGACCATGATATTTCCTATGATTGCAGGTTCAGATAATCTTGCAACTGAACTCTTGGATCTTTTCGGAGAAAAAGATCTTCCTTTGCCGTCAGCTATGATCCAACGTCGTAACCAGATAAAAAAAGAAGCTTTTCAGGAATTATTTTACACCTTTGGTAAAACTATCCCTGCAGAAAAAAACTTTCACGGATATCAGCTTATTGCATGTGATGGCACGCGCCTCAATCTTCCATGCAACGCTTCTGACAGCAATACTTTGGTTGATAACATCAAAGGACGTAAATCTTTTAACCAGCTGCATATGAATGCTCTTTATGATATCCTTAATGATCTGTTCCTTGATGTTAAAATCCAGGGAATGCCTGAAATGAATGAAAAGGAGGCTTTTTATGATTTCATTGATAACTATCCGGAATCATCTAATAAAGCTATTTTCACCGCCGATAGAGGATATGCTGCATTCAACAGTTTTGCACATGCGATCAGGAATAATCGTTTATTTTTAATCCGCATGAAGTCTGACAATGCAAGGAATCTGTGTCCGGATCAGCCAAATCTACTGGATAATCCCTCTGTTGATGAAAATATCACAATCACAGTGGGACGCAGACGTAAAAAAAGCAACTGTCATCTTGAAAATTTTCATTTTGTTCGTAAGGCGCACCGCTATGATTTCATTGAATACGGCTCTGATGTCATAGATACTCTTAAATTCCGTATTTTAAAATTTAAGCTTGAAACAGGGGCATATGAATATATAGCTACAAACCTGCCTTCAGAGCAGTTCCCGTTGGAAGTGATCAAAGAGCTTTATAATCTGAGATGGTGTGAGGAAACAGCTTTCCGTCACTTAAAATATGCCGGAAACATGGTCCATATTCATTCGATAAAAGAGGATTTTTATATACAGGAAATATATGCAAAGCTTACTCTTTATAACTTCTCAACATCTATCACAAAGGCAATGACCAAAAGAGAAACGCGTAAAACCATGCATAAATACAGCTTTAATCATACTCAGATACAGAAGTTTGTGAGGCTTTTTATTATGGGAAAAATAAAAGATATGGAAACACTGGTCAATAGATTTTTGGTTCCAGTCCGACCGGGACGTAAATTCAAAAGAATTATACGTCGCCGGTCAGCCGTACCTTTGGCATACCGATAAATCAACAAAAACAGAATACCCTGAATAGTAGGCGGTCCCTGATGACCGTCTGTTTGCCTTTTTCAAAAATAAAATTTTTGACCGTAAACCCGAGAACTGGATATATTTTGTTTGGATTTATCATAAATATAATAATATACTATTATTAAGGATTTTGCTATCTAAATGACATTGAGAACGTCCCCGCAGCTCATTTCTGCAGAAAAACATTATTTTTCCCACAGCTTCGGCTTATATCCGAGTTCTTTTATCATCTCCATATCCGACTCCACAGTATATCCCGAGGTTGTCAGCATATCCCCGGTGATAACGGCATTCGCTCCGGATTCAAAGCATTTCCTGCCATTATTTTCCAGAAGACCTCTGCCGCCGGCGAGACGGATCGATGCATCCGGAAGGATAAAGCGGTAAACTGCAACTATGCGCTGCATATCCTCAGTCTGAAGCCTTTTATGATCTTCAAATGGTGTTCCCGGAATCGGATTAAGCATATTGACCGGAACGCTTTTTATATTGAGCTCACGAAGAGTCATTGCCATATCGATCCTGTCCTCTTCTGTTTCTCCGAGTCCCATAATGCCTCCGCTGCAAACACTTAAGCCTGCCTCTCTCGCATTTTTAATCGTCCGGATCTTATCGTCATAGCTATGGCTCGTACATACTTTTCCAAAATAATTTCTGGAAGCCTCAAGATTGTTGTGAATACGGCTAACTCCGGCCGCCTTTATTTTCTTAAACTGCTCTTTATTTAAAAGGCCAAAAGAAGCACATACCTCGATTGAACAGACTTTCCTGATCTCACGGACAACATCGCATATATAATCAATTTCCTCATCATTTAATGCTCTTCCCGATGTTACTATGGAATACCTGAGTACGCCGCGCTCTGCATTATGAACAGCCTCTTTCACTATTGTTTCTTTATCAAGCATCGGATAAACTTCCGCTCCTGTGTGATAATGTGCAGACTGAGCACAAAACTTGCAGTTTTCTGAGCATTTACCACTCTTGCCATTTACAATACTGCAAAGGTCAAAACCATCCTTACAAAAATATCTTCGGATCTCATCTGCAGCAGTGCAGAGTTCCTGCAGATCTTCTTTATATAATCTCAATGCCTCCTCACGACTGACCAAATCACCGGCAATAACTTTTTCTTTAACTTCTTCTACGTACGACATACAACCTCCAAATAATCCGACGAGTCTTATATTTCTCCATAATTTATCAGAGAAAGTTTACTTTATAACAGTAAGGAATGTCAACCCAATTATCGAATAAGGTTGACATTAATTTCTAAAAAAA
>JAIKZC010000401.1 GCA_024682575.1 Lachnospiraceae bacterium
GATAAGCTTATCTTCTTTTATATTTATTCTTAACTCTCGACCCTGCAGATCAATCAAAAATTTAAGCTTCTTTCCTGTTCGTTCCTCAGCAGTATGGAGGTTATCTATCCATTCAGCTTTATCGGCAAGCGAAGAATGAGACAGGTTTAGTCTTATTCCCGTCATACCTGCATTGATCAGAGCTTCAATAGTTTCTGTTTTATAGCAGTTTGGTCCCATAGTTGCAAAATAATCCATGATCATATTCTCCAATAAAAAATAAATAAGTATATATTTTGGTGACTTCATTGCAGGAATCCGCATTTACTGCGGGTTCCGTGTGATAACGTAACACAAGTGGCAAACAAGCTTGCTAAGCTTGAAAGAACCTCGCTAAGCAAACTTGTATGGTTCGTACTAAGCTCGAAAAAACCTCGCTAAGTACTCTACTCAAACAAGCCCGTGGCGCAGCTGCATTTAAATGGCTTGTTTGCGGGATTTTTGAGGCTTTGCATCAAAAATCTATAGATTTTTAATACCCTAAAGATTCGAAAAGATCTATATACTCTTCTTTTTCGAAGAGCATCCGGCATTCATCCGGATCTAGATTTTCATTATACAATTCATTGTAAAACTTAAAAATAAGACTGCTGTCTTCTTTGGAAAGACTGAGCATAATGATCATCCGGATCTTGTTGTTTCGTTCATGTATCCGGTGTTTGAAACTGGCAGCAGTAATGCGGGTCTCATCTGTTCCGGAGTAAGCGTGTACGATGATGAAAGTCGGATGAGATGTAAAAGTTGCAAGTGCTTCTCTTTGAAGTATACGTGTTATGAAATTGCTGTCGACATATCCTTTTTCGCAAAGGCCGGCAGCCATTTGCTCGAGGGCATTTGTATATTCACATTCATCGAGATTCTCCATCCAGTCAGCTTCTTTAAGCAGACTGGAAATCTTAGGATAATCTTTTCCGTATAATTCCTTTGTATATACCATATTTAAATAGTTTTGTATCTTGTTGCGGTCGTCAGCCGAAAAATAAGGTGAGACACGGATGACAGGAACATCATTATTTGTGATGATCTCTTTATCGACACTGGTGAGGATCAGGTCTGTATCAGAAAAATCATAACTGTCTTTTAAATAAACCGGAAGCAGGCCGGAGATATAGAGTTCCTTATCGAATATTTTTTGTAAATGGACAGAATAGTTCCAGATCACAGGAATATTGTAGGGGAACATTAATACCGTGCGAAGCTTCGGATGTTCCAGAGTAGTAAGGGCACCGGAGATCAGCTGCATAAGGTAAAAAAGTTCTGTCTGATCGAGATAAAAACCATAGTAATCCCTGGCAAGAGGCTGAATACTGAAGGCTATTTCAAATTCAACCGCATTGTCTGTAAGCATAAAAGAAGGCTCAATTCCGCTGTAATTCAGGTTATAATTTGCCCTTTCTATATTCTGAAGGGTAATGATAAGAGTGATATAAAAGTCATTATTTCCCTTGAGATTTATTGCATATCTATCATTTAAAAGTTCAAGATAATCATCAGCAAATCTTAAAAGACGGCTTGGGAAATAAGCCCGGGCTCCCATTTCGCGAATATGATCCATATTCGGGATCAGGCTTTCAGAAACAGAAACGCAGAGTTCCTTACGCTCTGTCACGGAGATTTTGATCGAGAAAATTTCTTCCAGACGATCGCAGAGCTCCTCCGTCATTTCATAGGCTTCAGGAATTACGAGCGTTTCTATAGGCGCATCGTTTATGGGATGACCCTCAGAGATACGACTGACCATGACTGCCGCTCTGAGGTCGAGATGCACAAGGTTAACGTCCTCCATTTTTATATCGTAAAGAGACATATGGTAGTTGATCTCTCTCATGCAGGTATTAACAGTATATTCATCGACATACGCATAGGAATAAAAAGTATTTCCCCTGCTGTTGTAATCCCAGTTGGCAGTGTACATATGGCATAATATGCGTCTTTTTTTACGTTCATCATTTTCAAAGGCAATCGAATTTTTATGCCTTAAAAGCTTGATATAGGGCGGTATAAGAAGAAATTCCTTTCTGAATTCGCGGAGATCAAGTTCAAGTGTTGTTTTGCTCACAAACATATCATCAGCAAGTTCATCAAGATTTATAAAATCCTCGGAGCTAAAAAGTCTGAAGACCATATATCGGATACGTTCCTCGCGGGAAAGAAATGACTCACTGCTTTTAGTCAACTGAGTCATATCTTTTTTTACGGAGGATTCTATCATATATCCGTATCTGTGACGTGAAAGGATTGAAAGTCCTGTTTCAGAGAGCGCTTTATTAATTTCTGAAATATCTTTTCGAATAGTTCTGGTGGTAGTGTGCAAAAGTTTTGCCAGCTCATTTCCCGTGGTGTAATTTTCGCTGTGCTGCAGAATATTCAAAATCTGTCTTTGCCTTAAAGGCAATTTGAGATCGTCCATAATATAACCCCCTAAAATCTATCTGTTCTGGTGACTTTATTGCAGGAACCCGCAGTAAATGTGTGTTCCTGCAATGACGTCAGCAAAAGATATAAACAGTATAGCATAAGCTTTTTTTACTGACAGCAAATCAAAGCAGAAAAATTTCCGCTTAAAAGAGGAAATTGACTGTTTGAGGCAGAAGTTAAACTAAAGTAGGATATAGCTATAAAACTGATCAAAAATTTTAAGAGGATATATAAGGAGGAATTATGAAATACGAAAGAATCAGAAAGATCGTTTTAGAGGCAATTCAGAAGGCTGTGTCAGATGGACTTGTTAAAGGAACTTCAGGAAATATAGCTTTAAGAGATGATGAAGAAGATGTGGTTGCGATCACACCGAGCGGAATCCCTTATACGGGAATGACAGCTGAGGATATAGCAATAGTTGATATAAATGGTAAATGGCTTGATGGAAAATATAAGCCTTCATCTGAGGTTCCCATGCATACAGCAGTAATGAGAGCAAGACCAGATGTAAAGGCAACAGTCCACACACATGCAATGTTTGCAACGATCATGGCAATGGGTGATGACGCAGAACTCAGACCTATCACACCTCCGCAGTGCGAATTCACACCTGTCGGTATCGTTCCATTCACAATGCCTGGTACAAATGATGTGGCAGATAAGGTAGTTGAAGCGCTTGGTGAAAACGGAAGAGCAGTTCTTATAAAGAATCACGGAATGTTCTGCTGCGGTAAGGATATGAAAGCGGCAATGGATGCCACAACTTATACAGAAGAAATGGCAATAACAACCTTTTACGCAAAGCTTCTGGGTAATTATGAGCCTATGCCAAAAGAAGGTGAAGCAGCAATGAAGGCACTTATAGCTGCAGATCA
>JAIKZC010000413.1 GCA_024682575.1 Lachnospiraceae bacterium
CGCTTATTGCATGGGCTGGAATTGATCCGCCACCATACGAGTCAGGGCAGTTTGTTGGCTCTAAGCGAAAGATAACAAAACGGGGTTCTTCAACTTTAAGGAAGGTCGGGTACGAGGTTATGCGAGTTCTTAAAAGCCATCCGGCACCGAAAGATGACGCGGTATATAACTATATCCTGAAGAAGGAGTCTGAAGGAAAAAGCAAAAAGCACGCGAAAATAGCAGGATTGAATAAGTTCTTACGGATATACTATGCCCGGGTAATCGAAGTTTATCAATGATGTAATGCATAAGGTATTGGTTCAGGCTGGGGATAATACCAGCCTTTTTGGTGTGCGTAAAAATGTAACATAAAAAACTATTTAAAACCTGCTCAAAGTACTTGACTTTTGTTAGCAGGTTTTTGAGCCCTAAACTACGTCCCCAGGTATCAAAAAATCCGCCCGCATAGTTTTCAAAGCTATACGGGCGGATCATCTTTTATATTTCAATATTCAATTGCAGCTATGCTATTTTTATTTCTTTTCTGTATTTTCACTGCCATATTTATAATAATATACTATTATTATGAATTTTCCATCTAAATGACATTGGGACGAAGTTATAGGGTCATTTTTCATGACCTGAGATTTATTTTCCCGACAAACGCAAACAGAAGGGATTTATCCCTGAAAACAGATTATCTTCTCCTTTTTCATATCATGACAGAGTCTGAAATTCATATTTGAAATATCATATACTTTGACAATATCTGATAATTCTGCCCATTTGGGTTCATAATCTGCTAATCTGTTTTTAAGTCCCGACAGCATATCCCGATTAAAAACGATCGTCTTTTCGTTTTCAAAAATTGCATTATAAAGTATTCCTGATTCAACAAGATCCTGGAAGAAATGGCTTCCGTATGACAGCTCGGGATTATATCCTGCTCTGGAATCTGATATCTCACAGATTGCCTCATATTCGCTGATATCTGAGAATAATGCAGGAACGCCAAGCTCCGGAGATGATGTGCCTATCCTGCCGGGTACCATGAGAAGCATTTTTTTATTCATCCCACGAAATGCCCAATTGATACTGCCAATGGCCTGAGCTGCTTTAGATTTTTCTCTGTATAGCATATTGTAATAATTTACAGGGTCAACTGCCACGATCATATCCAGTTTCTCGTATCGGGACAGCCCCATCGATGAACCCTTACATTCAAATAAAATTTTCTCTTTGTCTAGATTTTCCGGCATTTCCATTTCTTCATTGTCCTGATATACCTGCAGCGGTCTGCATTGCAAAAGGTTGATAACATAATCTCCATCTTCTGATAAATTGATCGTAAACTCTGTATCGACAGGATTATCATATTCTTCCTGAATAGCTGACAAAAGTTCTTTCATCTTCATCATGAGATCTTCTTTTGCCACGATTCCATGACAGGATACAAATTCAATATTTCTTGATTCTCCTCTTTCCTTAAATAACCTTTCTGCATCAAAATCATGCTCAAATAGCAGATATTTCAAAAAAGCCGGTAAATATGGCTTTACAATATCTGGATCAAGCTGCTCCAGCTTTCGCAGTCCGCGGTTCATAAGTTCCAATTTTCTTTGCGAGTACTGATGTTTTTCTTTACTGTTTTTTGACGTAGTTGCCTTTGGTTTATCAAGGCTTACAAGTCTCGGATAGGAACCTTCGGTTCTGTCTACAGCTGATGTTCCAAGCCCCATAACAAGCCTTAGCATACCCGCTGACGGGTCAAGATCATCCAAAAATCTGTATGGGCTGTAGGAATAGCCTACCCCTGCAACGCATGGCATGTAATATTCTCCATAGTAAGAACCGGAAACTCTTTGAACAAGCAGGGCCATCTGCTCATCCCGTCCCTGTAATCCCCTCCTGCTTCTATAATCCAGTGCAGACCTGCTCATAGTGCTGGCGTAAACAACTCTTACCGCATTTTCGAGTTCCTCAAGTCGCTGATCCATATCTCCTGAATTTGAACAGAAGACTGATTCGTATTTTCCGGCAAATGCGTTTCCAAATCCATCCTCCAGAATTGAGCTGGATCTTACAATGATTGGATCCTGACCATAATATTCTAAGAGTTTTACAAACTGTTCTTCTATTTCTCTTGAGAATTTCCCCTTTAATAATTTTCCTGCAAATTCTTCTGCCAGAGAAAAATATTCCTTCTGCGTTCGCTGTCTGATACGCAGATCCCAAATCTTATTCTCAACAATAAATGAATAAAAAAGATCCGAACCAATATAAAATGAATCATGCGGTTCCAGTTTCTTATATATATCAGGACATTTGTTTTCTATGATTTTTCGCGCAAGCAGCATACCGCATGCTTTTCCGCCGATCATACCTGTTCCAAGCATGCGTTTGCGAATCCCAAAATAATCCCTTGGCGTGAAATTCTTTTTTATCATTTCACGCATTCTCTCATCTCTTGACATCATGATATTACACATTCTGTGACATGCTTCGGTAACATCGATCCCATTTTCATACATAGTTTCAGCCATGTTAAAAAATCTGTCCCAGCTGTCCATGTTCCCATGGTCAGGAGATGCTACATTATTGCTTATTGCCTGATAAAAATGACTTGCCAGGACTCCGTCCAGAATTGGCTTGAAATCTCCGGTTTTGGGATTATAAAGATGTGGAAGAAACATTGTTTCTGAATATCGGTTCCAGACTTTGTCAGGCCTTACATATACATTTTCATCATCTGCATATACATCAAGAAAAAGTTGGGTCGTATCTCTGATCTTCGCTATTGCCTGAAATGAATGCTTACCTCTTATCAAAGGAAAAAAAGCAACTGTATCAAGAGAAAAAAGATATGGACAGGTAACCTGAAAGAAATTGCCCATCATCAGATCAGTTGCCCACGCCGTCTGAAGTTCTGACAGACAGTCAAATACATAGAACGCATCCCGTCCTTCCCGGGTTATGTGTTCTCTTATATTAACTGTAAAATTTTCAAATCTATGATTGAGTTCTACTTCAATGATCTTTAAGCCTTCCTGTTCTTCAAGCAAAGGCGCATGAGTTGCAAATCTGAAATATATCAGATTTCTCTTATCCTGAATTGCCTGTTTAACGTATGGCTTTATAAAAAGCTTGAATTCACCAAGATTATCAACCCGCCATACAGTATTATCACCAAGACGTATGTTATCAAAATTTTCATCCATTTGCGGAATTCCGGATAATACTCTGTCAAATGCAGCCATACTGTTTCATTCCTTTCATATATAATAATTGTTTATCGGTAATGATAAAAAGCAAAAAGGCAAAGACACTAAATAGCGCCTTTGCCTTAAATTAATCTTACTATAAATTACTAACAGAATGCAAGTTGAAAAATGAGCTTAGGGGACGTAGTTTAGGGCTCATTTTTTGAGCCCTAAACTACGTCCCCTGGGATCATCCATTTGCAGCCTGTGCTGTTTTTTACATTTACATAAACGGCACCATATACACCGGTATATAATTAATGCCATTTTCCCACTTGTAATCTTTCGTATGAACAACATATCTTTCGCCTATGCGTCTGCTAAACTTATCGCAAAACATATCCAATGACTTGTGACCTCTGTAATTTCCTGACTTCACCTCTATAGGACATATCTTATTTCCCACAGAAGTAAGGAAATCGATTTCATACAAATGATTGGACGAATCACTTTCCATCGTGTAATAGAACAGATTATTTCCCTTGGCAACAAGCATCTGGGCAACAACATTTTCATAAACATATCCCAAATTTGCTTCAAGTTTATCGGAGAGCAACTTATTATAAATTATATTCTCGGTATAATTCTTATCCCTGAACGCAAGTGTCACAAACAATCCGACATCAGATGTAAATAACTTATATCTGCCTGCATCTTTTTCCAATGCCATTCCGACCCCGGGATTATTTGCATGATATGCTATATTGACCGTGTATGAACTCAACATATCCGGCAACAGGTCACGAACCTGCCCAGAGCGTGTACCTTCTCTCGCACTTGACAAAACATACCGCGATGCATTTCCGCTTAGATTTGCCGGTATAGCATCATATATGTCACCAGCAAGACCGGAGGAATCAATTTTTGTAAAATCTTCTTCGTAAAGATCTATTATATCTCTTTTGATCTCATCCACTGCCTGCAGATTATTTTGTTCTAAATATGTTTCTATAGCTTGAGGCATTCCTCCAACCAGCATATACAGTCTGAAAATTCGCATTAGATTTCTATGGATCGCATTTCCAGCCGACTTCCTTTTATCCAGAAGCATTTTGATCGTCTGAATAGAAATCTCATCTCCTATCGCCCACAGAAACTCTTCGAAATCCATTGCTTGCATAGATATTTTATGCTCTTCACTTGGAATTAAAATATCCTTTGTATTCTTCTTGATCGATATCAAGGATCCTGTTTCGATATATCTATATCTGCCATCGGCAACGAGATACTTGATAGCCTGCCTTGCTTTAGGAAACAATTGAACTTCATCAAAAATGATTACCGACTCTTTCTCATATAACCTGCTTCTGGTCAGTTGCTGCAGCTGCAAAAAGAAAAAATCCAGATCATAAGTATCATTAAATAAATCTTTGATTGCTTTGCTGGTATTAGCAAAATCGATCATGATGTATGATCTGAATTCTTTTTTCGCGAATTCCTCCGCTATTGTAGATTTCCCAACTCGCCTTGCACCTTTTATCAATAAAGCATATTTATCACTTCGATTTTTCTTCCACTCAAGAATTTCGTTATAAATTTTTCTCTTAAACACAGGTTTTTCCATGCTTAAACCCACCTTTCAAAAAAAAGTATAACGCGAATCCCCGTTTATGTAAATGTTTTTTCTTCGCAAATCCCCTTTCATTTAATATAAAATCCGACCCGAATCCCCATTGCAAGATGACCCCCGGGGACGTAGTTTAGGGCTCATTTTTTGAGCCCTAAACTACGTCCCCAGAGGTCATTTCCGATAATGTATTCATTAATTAACACATAATTTCTGCTATAATAATAAATAAAAAAGATAACCAGTTCTTAAATCAGTAGTTAATTATAAGTAATATTTTTCTTTTATCATGAAATTATGTGGGGGTAAATATGAGAAAAAAAATTATTACATTTCTTTTAGTAAGCGCAGCTTCATCGCTTACAATTTTAGGATGCAGTTCAACATCAGATTCAACAAAACTATCTTCTGCTGAAAGCTCCGTCGAGGAAAGTACGGTTTCCACTGCAAGCTCATCTGAGGAAAATTCCACTGAAAAAGATTTCTCAAACTATCTAAAGGATAGCTTTTCCGAGGAAGGCTGGGATGCTCAAAATGATTTCTATGCCTACATGCGTGAAAATGTCTGGAATGATGCAAGCCTTTCCAATGCTGAAAAGATTGAGATCATGAAGCTAAACTTCGATAACATGACAGCATCACAGCAAAAAGATTTTAACCTGCTCGGTGACAGCCGTGTTATCACAAACCCAGATCACTCAGACTGGGGAGCGGGGAATTCCGAAAACTATTCTCCTGATGTGGCCTGGCCCGAATTTCCGGGACTTGATCCAACTTCCGAAAATAATCCGCCATCCGGCGCAGTAGATCCTGACACTTCCGAAGTCCATATACCCGAACACCTCGACCGGATAGGCTCTCCCTACGGCAATAATTTTGGCATTGTAATAGATGGCAGACATTGCACACAGGACGAGCGTGCCACTGTCTATGTCGAAAATCCCAACGCAAGAGACGACTATCATTTCGAAGGAACACACTACAAAGAAGT
>JAIKZC010000420.1 GCA_024682575.1 Lachnospiraceae bacterium
TTTTATATTTCGGGAAATTTTGATAAAAATATCCTGGCTGTTGGAGGCGAGCTGAAAAATTCTTTCTGTATAGCAAAGGGAAATCTGATTTATCCTTCCGCTTATATAGGAGACCTTGCCGATATCAGGTCTCAGCAGGCGCTTAAGGAAACCATTGAGCGCATGGAGGCAATGCTTGAGGCAGACTGCGATACAGTGGTATGTGACCTTCATCCGGGTTATAATTCCACAAATATTGCGGAGAGCATGGGAAAAAAGCTGATACGTGTTCAGCATCATTATGCGCATATTTTCTCATTCATGGCGGAAAATGATCAGAAAGATGACGTGATCGGAGCTTCATTTGACGGAACCGGATACGGAACTGATGGTACTATCTGGGGCGGAGAGATCATGAGAGCCGGAACAGATGACTTTGAAAGGCTCTTCAGCATAAAGCCCTTTATCCATGTAGGAGGCGATTCCGCTTCAAAGGAAGGCTGGAAGATAGCTGTTTCCATGCTGGATTCGCTGATCGGAGACGAAAAGTCGATGATCTCACTGGCAGAGGAAACAGGACTTGCAAAGAGTTCTGAAGCACTCGTAATATCGCGCATGAAGAAGAATGGATTAAATTCGATCAAGTCAAGCAGCATGGGAAGGCTTTTTGACGCGGTGAGCGCATTGCTTGGAATAGTAAGGAAATCCACTTTTGAAGGTGAGGCCTCAATGGCGCTGCAGGCGGCAGCGGAAAATTACGAAGAGAAATTTAAGAATAGCAAAGAGCCCGGGCAGAATTTTAAGAAATATGAATTAAAGACCGATGGCGAAGGTCTTGGGATACTGCCGACAGATGAGCTCTTTTACGATATTTTCGAGCTTCGGAAAAACGGAGCGGATATAGAAAAAACAGCATATTTCTTCCATGCATCACTGGCTAAGATGACCGCGGAGGCAATATGCAGGGCGGGAGAAGAAAAAGGGATCACTACGGCGGCTTTAAGCGGAGGGGTTTTCCAGAATCTGCTTTTGCTTAAACTTGTTGAAGAAGAAATCAAAAAAAGAAATTTCAGATTGCTGCGTCACTCGCTTGTTGCACCTAATGACGGAGGTATCGCATTGGGGCAGGCGTTTGCGGCAATGCATCGGATAGATTGAGATTTTATAAAGAATAGGAGAAATGTTATGTGTGTCGGATTACAGGCTAAAGTTGTAAGTGTAAAAAACGGTGTTGCTCTTGTAGATGCTTCAGGAGCTAAAAGAAGCGTATCAGCAGAGCTTATAGATAGTCTCGAGCCCGGGGATTATGTAATGGTCCATGCAGGTTCGGCTATAGCAAAAATTACAGATACAGATGAAAACGAGGCAGAAGATCTGCTCTCAGGTATTTTTGATAATGAATCGGAGGCGAAATGAAGACTTCGATAAAGGCTGCCGTAGATTATATAAAGAATTACAACGGCAGAAAAATTCGCATCATGGAGGTCTGCGGAACTCATACTCATGAAATATTCAGATTGGGACTTCGCGAGCTCTTAAATGAAAACGTTGAGATAGTATCAGGCCCCGGATGTCCGGTCTGTGTGACGCCTCCGGGTTTTATCGATGAGGCTGTTGAGCTTGCGCTCGATCATAATGTGACCATATGCACTTTCGGTGATCTGGTGAGGGTTCCCGGAACAGAAATGAGTCTCAGTCAGGCAAAGGCAGAGGGTGCAAAGGTAAAAATTGTCTACTCTCCACAGGATGCTGAAAAATATGCGGCCGAGCATCCGGATGAAGAGGTTGCCTTTTTGTCGATAGGTTTCGAGACCACTACACCTTCATCTGCAATAGCGGTTAAAAATGCGATCGCAGATGGTGCAGAGAATTTTACGCTGCTTACGGCAAACAAGACCATGCCCGGTGCTTATGAGGCAATGGCAGATTATGCAGATGCTTTTCTTTATCCGGGACATGTTCATGCGATCAGCGGCATAGCTGACTGTGAAAAGATGCTGGAAAAAGGCGCGAGCGGAGTGATTGCAGGTTTCACTTCCGATGAGCTTATCAGTGCTATTGCGATCGTTCTCAAAAAATCTGAAGAGGGAAAACCTTTCCTTGTAAATGCATATCCGAGAGTAGTAAAGGCTGAGGGAAGCCCTGAAGCCAGAGCACTTGTGAACAGCTATATGGAGAAATGCGATGCCGAATGGAGAGGGATAGGTATAATAGCGGATTCCGGCATGATGCTTAAGGCAGAATTCGAGAAATTTGACGCAGAGAAGAAATTCGGCATAGAAAAAAGAAGCGGAAAGACAAATCCGGGATGTCGCTGCGGAGAGATCCTTAAAGGAGTCTGCAAGCCTAAGGACTGCCCGCTTTTTGGAAAAGTATGCAGCCCTGAGCATCCGGTAGGCGCATGCATGGTATCAAACGAAGGAACCTGCAGCGCATATTATCTTTACGGCAATAAATAAGAGATAGAAAGGACAGGATAAATGTCAGAAAAAGTTACACTTGCGGAAGGTGCCGGAGGAAAGCAGACGGCAGCTCTGATAGACAGTGTATTTAAGGAAAATTTCGAAAATAACTATTTTACGGCAGATGATGCGGCAGTGCTTCCGAGACCTGAGGGAAGAATAGCTGTTTCGACTGATGGCTTCGTTGTTTCACCTATATTTTTCCCGGGAGGAAATATCGGAGAACTTTCCATTTGCGGAACAGTCAATGATCTTTCCTGCATGGGAGCAAGACCGCTCTACCTTACCAATTCTTTTATAATTGAAGAAGGCCTTGAAAAGGATGAATTGAGAAAAATCGTCAGATCAATGGCTGAAACAGCTGAAAGAGTCGGTGTGAAGATCGTAGCCGGCGATACAAAAGTTGTGCCAAAGGGAAAGGCTGACAAAGTATTTATAACGACTACCGGTGTTGGTGAGATTATAACCGAAAATCCGCCTTCGGGAGCAAAAGCAGAGCCCGGAGATGCTGTGATCGTTACAGGCGATATAGGACGCCACGGTGCAACCATATTGCTGAGTCGCGATGACTATGGAATAGAGGCTGACATAGAGAGCGACTGC
>JAIKZC010000437.1 GCA_024682575.1 Lachnospiraceae bacterium
ACTTTTGAAACCTACATATACGGGACTATGCAGCAAAATGTTATCGCTCGGCTTCGTGAGCACCTCCACAGCACTGGACATAAATCCGTGTACACCATTTTCGTATCCGATATGCTTACGGTTAAGTCCTCCATGATATCCGCCGGTCTTGCGCCAGTCTATAATTGACTGATAATATTCATCAGAATAATTATAATATCCAAAAAGAGGATGTTCTACTCTCTCGATTATTTTTTTCGTTACCGCAGGACATGTCGGGAAGTTCATATCCGCCACCCAAAGTGGAATAAAATCAAATCCCTCCTCGGGTAAAGCAGGTTCCATTCCCCACTTATATTTCCCAACAGAATCATAGGCCGATGCATCCTTTCCTTTTCTATCAATAATGCTGGTGAAATCGTATTTCATTTCTTCTCCTATTTTTGATCCCTGGGGACGTTGTTTATGGTTCATTGTATTTTTTTCAACCAAAAACTCCTCAGCAATTTTCCTAAATTTATAATTCTTTTCTAAAGAATCTATTCATACTACTATGCGCCACATCCTTTGGACGCTCAATCTCAATGTAATTGCTTTTACTGTAAATATGAATTGCTGCCTGAAGATTATCATGGGTTTCCAGATATGCCCATTTGAAACCTGCTGCCCTCATCTTTTCTTCAATAAAACTCACAAGTTCATAACCAATCCCACTTCCCTTCGCATCTTCGGAAAGATACAATTTCTGCAGTTCGGCAGTATCCTTCATAAGTAAAAAAGGCGCAAAACCTATTCCGCCTATTACCTTTCCTTCCGACTCTGCAATATAATAGTGGCTGTCATTTATATATAACTCACTCAGATGATCCAACCCATCGTCAAAATATACTGTTCCGGGTATATCTAACCCAAATTTTTCCAAGTTTTCTCTAATGATTACTGCTATAGCCGAATCATCTGCTTTAGTTATTTCACGTAGAATATAATCCATATAATTTCCTTCCGTGTGAGCCTAGGGGACGTTCTTTGGGGGTCATTTTTTGAACCCCAAAGAACGTCCCCTAGGTTCAAAAGTTATAACAATTATACTTCATTTTAGATAGTTTTTAATAGTCTCTTAACCGTGGATTCAGAAATATCCATAATTCGTGCTATCTGTTTTACCTTAAGACCTTTTTTTCTCAATTGCCTTACATATTCATTTCTTTCCACCTTAGTCAACTCTGAAACGGCTGATGTTGATGACAATTTGGTTGTAGACTTAAAAATATCCAAAGCTTTTTCATCTGTAAAAAATTGGATTTTTTCTCTATGATCGTTTTCAAATAAAGAATTGTCGACAGGTTCAGGCTCATTTGCAAAATATTTATGCAAAAAATCTTTTGTTCCTGCAATATCATAAGAGAACGAAACGTTGACCAGCGGATTTTTGGCTCCATAAAATGCGTTATAACTACTCCACCGGTATTCCGATGCATAACGACAGATATTTGCTTTAACGGGATTATTATGAATATAAACAAGCGTAGATAAGAATGCTTTGCTGCTTTCTATTGGTTTGCTAAAGAAACGTCCTTGAAAAAGATGGCCATACCGCAGGTATTTAATGTTGTACCAGTGAACAAATCTTGTTTCAAGGCTTTGAAAAAATTTCGAAAGTTTATCCTCTGAAGAATAAATCAATAAATGAATATGATTATCCATTATACAATATGCATATATCTCACTACCATATTTCTTTTTACAGTCTTTTAGAATAAAAAGGAACTTTTGATAATCGGAATCGTCTTCAAAGATGATGTGCTGATTAATAGAACGAAGTATGATATGATATATGCCAGTTGGACTTATAAGTCTGCGTTTTCTTGGCATAACTACTCCTTACAATATTTGAATTGATATGTTTTAAGCGTATAAGAGTATACTTGATTCTAAAAATAAAAGCAAGATATAAATTTTTGAACCCTAAACAACGTCCCCGGGGGTCATAACAAATGATAGAATACAAATTTGCAACAATAAATGATATTGATCTATTAACAAAAACGAGAGTGGAAGTATTGCGTGCAGCCAATAAGCTTGATGATTCTGCAGATATGTCAGAAGTAGAAAAAGCCTCCAAAATATATTATAAAAAGGCTTTAGCAAACGGGTCCCATACTGCAATATTGGTTCTGGACGGAAATAATTTTATCGGTGCCGGCGGAATCAGCTATTATGAGGTTATGCCTACATATCATAATCCCAGCGGCAAAAAAGCTTACGTCATGAATATGTACACCAGTCCTGAATACCGCAGAAAAGGTATTGCCCGCAAAACACTGGATTTATTAATTAATGATGCAAAATCACGAGGAATAAACTGCATTAGTCTCGAAGCAACCGATATGGGAAAACCACTTTATGAAGATTATGGTTTTACTCCAATGAACGCAGAGATGGAATTACTCTAATACAGAAGGAGAAAAACAATGAGACGCAAAGACAGAGAAATAACAGATATAAATAAGATATTGAAAATTGCAGCAGATTGTAAAATTTTACATATGGCATTATTTGACGGAGAATATCCATATATTGTACCGCTTCATTATGGATATTCGTATGAAGAAGTGGAAAACACTTTCACCTTTTACATGCATGGAGCTAAAGAGGGGCATAAACTCGATCTGATAAAGCAAAACCCTAATGTCTGTATCGAAATGGAGACCGATGTAGAGCCTGTCTCAGGCGGAGATATTCCATGTAATTATGGTTCTGAGTACGCATCTATAATTGGAAGAGGTACAGCCGAACTCGTTGATGATGTAAATGAAAAAATTAACGGCTTAAATCTCCTTATGTTAAATCAAACCGGACGCCAATTTGAAATGAATGAAAAAATGGCCGCTGCAGTTGCCGTAATAAAAGTAACTATTAAAGATTTCAGTGCAAAGGCCAGGATATTAAATAATAAATGAGCTTAGGGGACGTTGTTTAGGGCTCAAAAAATGAGCCCTAAACAACGTCCCCTAAGCTCATAAAATTATTCCTCGCCCAGAAAACTCTTCTTATGTTTCGAAACGCGCAGAAACCGCTTTGCAACAACAAGCAAAATTATTCCTATTACCGAAACAAAATCCTCGATAGGCGTTGTCTGATTAATTATCATATGCCTGGCAACAAGAAAAATTATGGTTTCGAGAACATTTTCGGAAGTTGGATGACAAAGCATCTTGAAAAATTCTATGGCA
>JAIKZC010000444.1 GCA_024682575.1 Lachnospiraceae bacterium
AGAGCTTTCAAAGGTCGGTGAAAATGTGCTCCTTGCTTATGGCGGAGGATCAATTAAGAAAAACGGCGTCTATGATGAAATGATAAAAATCCTTAAGGATGCGGGAAAGACCATCACAGAGTTTACTGGTATAATGTCCAATCCAACCTATGAAAAAGTACAGGAAGGAGCAAAGCTTGCAAGAGATAATAATATAGATTTTATTCTTGCCGTGGGCGGCGGATCTGTAATTGATTGTTGCAAAATAGTATCAGCTCAGGCAAAACTTTCAGAAGATATCTGGGAATTTGAGTATTCAAAAGGAAAGAGACCTACTGAGTTTATCCCTATGGGAGCAGTTGTCACAGCCTTTGGTACCGGTGCTGAGATGAATAACGGAGCTGTTATTACAAACACTGAAAAGATGATGAAATCTGCTCTGTGGGGTGCATTCTACAGCTTTGCTGTTCTTGATCCTGAATATACTATGTCTATGCCTCTTAAGCAGGTAATATCAGGTGCGTTCGATTCTCTATCGCATAGTATGGAAACATACATGGGCAGCCCTAGAGATACAAATCTATCTGATGAGATAAATGAGGCTACTCAAAGGAATATTATTAGGAATATCCGTGCGACACTAAAAAATCCTAATGATGTAAGTGCAAGAAGTGAACTTATCTGGGCTGCATCTATGGCGGAAAATGGAATACTTAAGATAGGAAAAACAACAGATTTTCAGTGCCATATGCTTGAACACCAGCTTGGAGCCTATACAGATTGCAACCATGGACAGGGACTTGCAGTACTTCATCCGGCGTTGTATAGGCACTATCTTCCCGAAGCAATCCCTCAGTTTGCCCGATTGGCGACAGAAGTCTGGGGCATTGATCCCAAAGGCAAATATGAGAGTGAATTGGCGCAAGAATTTATTACGGCCCTTTCAAATTTTATAAAGGAAATAGGACTTCCAACCACCTTTGCTGAAATGGGAATAGGAGATGGCACAGATTTTGAAGCCATTGCAAAGTCTACAATAAGGACAGGAGGATGCGTTAAGAAGTTTACAGATGAGGAACTTTTAGAAGTGTTAAATGAATGTAGATAAGTGATTTGGAAACAGGGGCGAAAGCCCCTATTTTCATGCTTAGAAGCTGGTATGCGTATAACGTATAGTGCAATAAATAATCGGCATTGTACATATAAGATGTACGCTGATAAGATAACCTCAAGAACAGGAAACGACACATAAACGGAGGTAATAGTAATGGAATATCGTACTTTAAATAATGGAATCAAAATGCCTATGGCAGGAATCGGAGTTTTTATGCTCACACCGGACCAAGCAGAAGCAGCAGTTGAGAGCGCAATTAAGAGTGGTGTACGTCTGGTTGATACAGCAAACGGATATATGAATGAGAGCGCAACAGGAAGAGGAATCAAAAAGAGCGGTGTTGCCAGAGAGGATATTTTCCTTGTAACAAAGCTTTGGCCAACAGTTTACGAAAAAGAGACAGCAATAGAAGAGACATTAAAAAGGCTTCAGACAGACTACATTGATCTTCTTTTCCTGCATCAGCCTACAGATAATTGGAGAGAGGGTTACAAAAATATAGAAAAAGCATATAAGGAAGGTAAGGTAAAGGCAATTGGTCTTTCCAATTTCCCAGAGGAACTTCTTCAGGAAGCAATAGATACAATGGAGATTAAGCCTCAGGTAGTTCAGGTAGAAGCACATCCATATTTTCCACAGACAGAGCTTAAGAAGATTCTTTCAAAATATGATATGGGACTTATGGCATGGTATCCACTTGGACATGGAGATAAGAACCTTGTAAATGAGGCAGTATTTACTGAGCTTGCAGACAAGTATGGTAAATCAAACGCCCAGATCATCTTAAGGTGGCATGTTCAGTCAGGAAATGTCGTAATCCCAGGTTCTAAGAATCCTGATCATATTAGAGATAATTTTGATATTTTTGATTTTGAACTTACTGAAGCTGAGATGAAAAAAATTGCTACAGTGGACAAGAATACAAGATATTATACAGCTACTCCAGAGTTAATTGCTCAGTATGCAAAAATGGAATTAAAAGAAGATATTTAAGACTATAGTAAAAGGTGCTCGATAGCGCTTTTTATAAATTTCTGAAAAACTCAAGGATGGTAATACAGTAAAAATCAGTATACGTGATAAGTATAGTAATATGTTTTTTTGGCATTGTACAATCATGTAAAACTAAGAATATACTTTATATAGAGAGCTATTAGGAAGGAGGTAACATAGATATGACTAATAGATTTCAGGATAAGGTGGTAGTGATAACTGGTGGTGGTTCAGGCATTGGTAGAGCTATGGCAGTTAAGCTTGCAAAAGAAGGGGCATTTGTAGTAATTGCCGGAAGAAGAGAAAGTGCATTAAAAGAGACAGCTGCTTTGAATAAGAATATTTCTTATGTTGTTGCAGATATTACAAAGACATCAAATATAACAGATATTGTAAACTTTATAAATAAAGAATATGGCGGAAAAATTGATGTTTTAATCAATAATGCTGGGTATTGCCCAGTACAACCATTGAAGGATATCACATTGGAAGATTATGATAATGCTTTTAATCTTGATGTAAGAGCATTAGTGGATATGACAATTCAGTCACTGCCAGCCATTTTGAAGGCAAAAGGAAATATTATAAATTTATCAACAGTTGGGGCAACACATAGAGCACCAAATTTATCTATGTATGTTGGTGCAAAAGCTGCAGTAGAAAATTTTACAAGATGTTGGGCAATAGAACTTGCAGCTGACGGTGTAAGAGTGAATGCAATTGCTCCTGGTGCAGTTGATACAGATATTTGGACAGTTCCAGGACTCACTGAGGAGCAGGCTTTAGCTCACAGAGCAAATATTGCAAAGACTATCCCTTGCAATCGTTTCGCAGTTCCAGAGGAAATCGCAAATGTTGCAGCCTTTTTAGCATCAGACGAGGCAAGTTATGTTAGTGGTGCAATTTACGCTGTTGATGGAGCGCAAGGTGCTTCATAAACTATAATCACTAGTGAATGTTAATTACTTTTTTAAGAAAGAAAAAGATGGAATATCGCACATTAAACAATGGAATAGAAATGCCTGTGTTGGGATTTGGAACTTTTACACTTGAACCTGCGGATTGCGAAGAGCTTGTTGCAAAAGCTTTACATGATGGCTATAGGCTGATAGACACAGCGAATATGTACAAGAATGAAAAAGCTGTAGGAAGGGCAATCAGAAAATCCAAGGTAAAAAGAGAGGAAATCTTTATAACTACAAAGCTTTGGCCTACGAGCTTTCCATATGAGAAAGCGGGTGAAGAAATTGATGAAACTCTAAAGCGCCTTGACACAGACCACATAGATCTTCTTCTTTTGCATCAGGAAGTGGGCGATGTGGAGGGCACATGGAGAGCCTGTGAAGAAGCTCTGCAAAGTGGAAAGGTAAGAGCTATCGGAGTGTCTAACTTCAGCAAAGAAAGCATGGAAAAGCTCTTGTCATACGCTAAGGTTAAGCCTTCTGTTGTTCAGAATGAATGTCACCCATATCTCCAAGAAAATGATTTCAGAGAGTACCTGGCAAAGAATGATATAAGGCTTATGTCCTGGTATCCACTTGGACATGGCGATCTCTCGCTCATCATGAATCCGATATTTGAAGAAATTAGAGCAAAATATGGCAAGACAAACGCACAGGTGATACTCAGGTGGCATATCCAGTCCGGGATAATACCTATCCCATCCACAAGAGATATGGTGCACCTTAGAGACAACGTAGATATTTTTGACTTTGAACTTTCAGACGAGGAAATGCAGCGGATAGCCGATATCAACCGGGATAAAAGATATTTCAAAATGCCAATGTTTGTAAAGCAGATAGCATTTACCAGAGGAAACATAGATTTTAACGATCAGGTATAAGAAGAAGGAGAAGAGATGAGGCTTAAGAATAATATCAAATATGTGGCAGGAATGTTGCTGGCTACAGTATTTTTATCCGCCTGCGGAAGCAGT
>JAIKZC010000389.1 GCA_024682575.1 Lachnospiraceae bacterium
GCGCCCTTGGTATCTTTTGAAAGCATTACAAGACACGCACCTGCTGCAAGTGTTGTTCCTGTCTTTCCTCCCATAACTGTAATGTTTGTGGGCGCGTATATTTTACCGGTTATAAAACGATTTGTATTATTGCATGTAAAATCTATGCTGTTCCCATTAGCATGTTTATAAGAAGTTGTATATGTAGACATGTTGATTATTTCAGTAAATTCTTCGTATTTGCATGCTGCATTAAACATCAGATACATATCATAAGCAGTAGTATAATGATTCTCATCATGAAGCCCATGAGGGTTGATAAAATGAGTATTTGTAGCCCCCAACTGTGCTGCTTTGGCATTCATCATATCTGCAAAGCCTTCTACTGAACCTCCGATATTATCAGCTATCAATACTGCAACATCATTTGCAGAATAAATAAGGAGAATATGAAGAGCCTGATCAAGGGTCATTGTATCTCCTACCTGTAATCCTGCTAACTGTGCACCATCTTCTGATATAAGGCAGTTTGCATCTGCCGTAAGTATTTTATCCTTATCACAATTCTCCAGTGCAACCAGAGCTGTCATAACCTTAGTCATACTTGCAGGATAAAGTTTTGCGTTTGCATTTTTCGAAAAAAGAACCTCATTGCTGTCTGCATTAACCAGTATTGCAGATCCATAGGAATTTTCTCCGGTTGAAACCTCTTCTCCTGCTATAACATCTCCACTGACTACGGCTAAATCCGAAGCAAAAGAATCTGCAATATCATTCTCGTTAGATGTATCAAACCTAAAAGCACTTTGTGAATTATTTGCATCAAATGCATAATCAAAGTGTTTAGAACCACATCCTGTTAGTAAAACTGCAATAGATATAAGTAGTGGAAAAAGTCTTTTCCCTGATAAACGACCTCGCATCTGAAAATTACTTATACATTTCACGCCACTCAAGATCTCCTCTGTCAAGTGATTTAATAAGTAATTCAGCCGTTGCAAGATTAGTAGCAAGAGGAATATTATGTACGTCGCAAAGTCTCACAACATTGTTTACATCAGGTTCATTTCTCTTTGGCGTAAGCGGATCGCGCAAAAAGATCACCAGATCGATCTGATTATGCTCTATCTGTGCTCCAAGCTGCTGCTCGCCGCCAAGATGTCCTGCAAGAAACTTATGAATATTGAGATTGGTCACTTCTTCTATAAGTCTTCCGGTTGTCCCTGTCGCATAAAGATCATTCTTGGCAAGTATGCCACGATATGCAATACAAAAATTCTGCATAAGTTTTTTCTTGGCATCATGTGCCACAAGTCCTATATTCATAATTCACCTCCGAGGGTCAATGCCTTAAAGCATCATGCCCTAAATACAAAATAATTTTCTCTGATTTTCTGTAATCCGACATTCAATACAACACCTATTTCCATAAACAGGCAAACAAGAGATGTCATACCATAGCTGATAAACGGTAAAGGAATACCTGTATTAGGCATTAGTCCTGTCGCAACAGCAATATTCATAAAAGTCTGGAAGCCGATGTGTGCTGCCACACCGGCACACACAAGTGTGCCTGACAAATCATCTGCTCCAAAACCAATCTGAACGATTCTCAGTATTATAGCCATTACTAATATGACAATAGCCATAGAACCCATAAAACCAAGTTCTTCTCCAACTATTGCAAATATAAAGTCTGTTTGAGGCTCTGATATAAAGTTAGCATTCTTAACTGAAGCAACCTCATTATTTTTATAACCTTTACCGGTTAACTGACCAGATCCAATTGCAGTAATCGAATTTTGCTGCTGATAAGCCTCCTGATTAGAATACTTTTCAGGATCAAGCCAGGCCAGGATTCTTGTCTGCTGATAACCTTTTATTATCTGCTGATTAGGCTGAATAACAAGAACAAGTCCTATGATCGCGAGCGGTACCGTAACAGCCAGTATCCCACCGATAATTTTCCAGCTTAAACCGCCTATAAATACCATACTAACAAATATCAGAAAAATTACAATACTTGTTGATAGATCAGGCTGACTATATACCAGATACCACGGAGCCGCAAAAAGCGCTATAAGTATCAACAGCACTCCGAATCTGCTGATTTTATCCTTAAATTTCATAATAAGCTTTGCAAAAAATAAAATCAACAAAAATTTTGTTGCCTCTGAAGGCTGAAACTGTATACCGGCAATTGAAATCCATCTTGTTGCATTATTTACCTCTCGTCCAAAAAACTGAACAGCCAAAAGTAATATAATATTTAAAATATAGAAAACCCAATAAAAATTCAACACTGTCTGGTAATCTATTAATGATATCACTACCATTAAAGCAATTCCAAGGCATAGACCACCTATCTGTCTGGGCTGGAAAGATGTTTTTGCACTGCCAATTATAAATATGCCATATATGGAAATCAACACAGCCAGCAAAACCAGAAGGAAATCATAATTCTTCAATCGATATTTTCTGGGCATATATTAATCTCCTATCTCGGCACTATCCGGAAGAACAGCTGTACCGGTAATAATATTATCTTTATCATCAAGCTTGAAGTAATACTTAAAAACATCCCTTGAAACCTCAGCAGCATTCGCTGAAGTATATCCATATGCAATTCTTGTAGCTATAGAAATCTCCGGTTTATCATATGGTGCAAATCCTACAAATAAAGCGTGGTTAGGTCTTGTTGTTATCTGCTGTGCCGTACCTGTTTTACCTGCAGCTGTTATCGGAAAATCCTCAAACGCATCATAGTCCTCAACAACAGCCATTCTCATTCCTTCATGTACATTATCCCACGTTGAACTTGAAACGTCTACGTAATTCCTAACATCAGGTTCAAAATCTTCTATAAGACTTCCATCGGAATCAGTCAATTTGTCTAATAAACTAAGATTAAAACATGTTCCCTCATTTGCAACTGTCGTTACATATCTCGATAATCCAACAGTTGTATAAGCATGATTACCCTGTCCGATTGCTGATCTCACTGCGTCCTGCGTAGATACTTCAGGCTCCGACTCAGTTATTTCTATTCCGGATTTTTCTGTAAGTCCATACAGATCTGCATATTTCTTAATGATCGCAAGACCGGAATCACTATCATATCGTCCTGTTAACGATGCCAATCGATAGCCAACCTCGTAAAAGAAAAAGTTACACGAATTCTGTATGGCTCCGATCACATTAAGATTTCCATGTGTTCCGTTAGGATAAATCCAACATTTAGGAGATGGTGTGATCTTCTCAAATATACCAACACAATCGATGGTTTCTCCCGGTGATATAACACCCTCTTCCAGACCTGCAGTTGCAGATACCGGCTTGAAAGTAGAACCCGGCGCCGTTTCCTGCTGTGTAGCATAATTATACAGAGGTAAAGACTGGTCAACCGTAAGAGCACTGTAATATGCTGCATCAATTGAGTTTGCTAATTTTGAATTATCGTAACTCGGATAAGAGACCAATGCAAGAACTTCGCCGGTATTTACATCAGTTACTACACATGATCCAGAACATGGATCCAACGCAAGATCCGCCGGTGTTATCTCGAGTGATCTTATTCTTTTCAATATAAAATTATATGCACTAATCTCTCCACTGTCCAATCCGGCAAGTTTACCATCTGAATCATTCAACTTACCCTGTTCAAACATAATATGACAGATTTGTTTTCCACTGATGACATCGTTCAAAATCATGTATTTATATATTTTTTTAGAAAAAGATAAGTCATCAGAAAGTTTATTTATAATAAAATTCAAAAGCGAATCATATATTTCTTCGGAATCAAGGTATTTTTCAGAGTTTCCTAGTTTTGTTGTATTGATCCAGCCACAGGCGATTGCTTCTTTTAAATACTCAGAAAGTGAAATTTTTCCCTGCTTCCAGTTTTTATAAACATCATTTTCAGTATCTACTTTTGAACTGTCAAATACCCCAACGTTTGAATTTTGAAGCATAGAAACAATATATGATTCATAAACCTGCATTTCCTCTGAGAGGTTTTCGTATATTGTATTGGATGAGCTTAATTCATTTCTCAATTCTTCAAGAATTGAAGCTTCCCGCTCATCATAAAGTGCCTGTACCTGTTTCTCATACTCACCGGCATCCTTTTCAGACATTGATGCAATACTTATAAAATTATTATCAAAAAGAGCATAGTATACATCAGTTATTGGAATTATTATATCTGATGAGCTTCCAGTCGTTGAAACATATGTTTTAACATCTCTGATCTTAGAAATTAAAATACCTGCAATTTTTTGTTCCAATATCTGATAAACAGCCTTCTGTAAATCGGAGTCAATAGTAAGGTAAAGATCATTACCGGCAATAGGATCAACCTTTTCTCCTGTTTCCTGAACTCTTCCCAAATTATCAACAAATATTGTCTGGCTGCCTTTAACTCCCTGCAGCTCTTTTTCCATATACTGCTCTATTCCGGCTTTTCCTACCATATCATTAAGCTCATAAAGATTCGAGCCGGCATTCTGCGATATGGATTCATTATAAGCTGTAAGCTCTTCATCCGAGATTTTTCCTGTATAACCCAATATATGTGAAAAGCTCGGATCATCTATATATGTTCTTACTGTATCCTCAGCAATATCAACACCCTGCAGCAAATCTTTATTTTCCATCACTTCAGCAACAGTTGACTCATTAACATTTGTTGCTATAACCGTTGCAAGATATTTCTGATAGCTGTTAAGGTTAAGGCTGTAACGAACTGTAACAATCTTTAGAATCTCAGACTTACTATAGCCTTCTTCAGGGGTAAAGTCATAAGTCCCATCATCCTTAAGCGTATATTTCCCGATCCCGTACTTCTTTGAACTGCATAAATAGCTCATAACCTCATCAGGTGTGGCTGATGATTCCTTGTAAGCAAGATCATCTATCTGTGTCCTGCCGTAAATATCAGCCAGAAAACGAAGCTGCTTCGTTCCTGTAAGTGTATAACTATAGTTTCCGTCAGCATCTATAATGATATCAAAATCATTATTCAGCTTATCGCCGTTTTTCTCAACAATATTTATAAGTTTGTAAATTGTATCATTGAGCTTCATATTATAATTATCATCTGTATCATAATTATCTTCGATCGTCACGGAATAAGCAAGCTTATCAGAGGCGAGAACATTACCATTACGATCATAGATCGTTCCCCTGGTGCTTGCTATGGTTTTGTTTCTCTCAATTTTAAGAGTGAAATTATCAAGATATGACTCACCATTGATAATCTGCAAAACAAATAATCGATAAGTTATTGCAGCAAATAAGAGCATTATGATCATTGTAAGAACAAAGATCCTTGAAGTGAATATATTGATCAATTTATCTTTTATATTCTCAAGCATAGGCTTTAATTACTCCATTTCTTCCTTTTCCTCAATCACCTTTTCAATAATCAGAATGAACCTGTAAAAAATAAGTGTTATCAAAGCAGTATAGACCAGCTCAGGTATCATTACATGGATAAGATAAAAAGGCAGATCAAGTCTGGAACGCAAAAGAAATGTAAGTATATAGCATATAAAACTATATATAAAATCACTTACAATTATCAGAAAAATGGGGAGTTTAACATCTTCAGGATAAAAGATTCTGCTAAACAGACCATTTAGATATCCTACAAAGGTATATATAAGAGTATATAAACCGATAATACCATTTCCAAAAAGAATATCTGTAAACAGGCCGGCAAGAAAACCGACATACATTCCTTCTCTCTGTCCCCTTATAAAACCGAATGTTGCTGTAACTATTATCAATAAATTAGGAGAAATTCCTCCCATATTTACAGCTTTAAAAAAAGTGCACTGGATTATAAACGAAATAAAGATTATAAGAAATTCAATAATTTTTCTTCTCAAAATTTTCTTCCTGAACAGTAATTAAATTTATTTGCTTCTTAATAACCAGAAACACGCTAACAAAGCGTGTCTCTGAATTTTTCAGTTAATACTGATCTGTAATTAATTAGATGAAACTGAACTACTCTTTGACTGTTTCAGATTTTTTATAACAAGTACTGTATTTATATGTCTGAAATCAACAGTAGGTGTGATAGTTCCGGATTTGGTAAGGTTATTTGCATCCACTTCTACTGATGTTATATATCCTATAGTTATTCCGGGAAGATATTTATTCGAAATATTAGAAGTTACTATCTCATCTCCTACTCCGACTTTATCTTCTTCATCTGTAAGCTGGCTAAATGAAATCTCATTATTTTCCATAAGCTTGAGATCACCGTTTACCATTACTGTATCCGAGGTAGAAAGCACCATACCTGATATATTACTTTCATCATCTATACAGGATCTTACAGTTGCCCAATTGCCTCCAACCTCAGTTACTATTCCAACCAATCCGCTGCCGGAAATGACATTCATATCAACTGCAATACCGTCAAGACTTCCTTTATCGATGATAAAAACAGAAAACCAGTTTCCAGGATCTTTGCCAATAACTCTGGCACCAACAGTTTCATAAGTATCAAACTGATCATCAAGCTGATACAACGTGCGAAGCTCGTTAAGCTCATACCTGTCTTCAGCGAGCTGGTTATTTTCTATCTTCAGTTTTGCAAGTTCTTCTTTGAGGCTTTCATTTTCTGACATTACATCTTTTAAGCTTTCAAGCTCTGAAAGTCTTTCCTCAAATTTTCTTCCTACTGCATTTAATCCCTTTTCAAATGGTACTATCGTATATGATGCCACCAATGATAACGGTGCGCTGACAGCATCCGTATAATATGTCAAAAGCATAAGAACAATGCAGACACCTGTAATAATAAGCAAAATATATCTGTCCGGTATTACAAATTTTTTCCGCTCTAAATTTAATCTTGCCATTATATCCTCTTAAATTTTATTTAAGACTCAAACCTTTAGATGAAACACCCTCAATTGTATAAGCAAGAGAGCTGAACTCATCATCCTGAATTATCCTTGCAAGCCCGTTAGCAACGCTTTCCTGTGAATTCTCAGCAAGGTTTACTCTTAAATTAGTTCCTTTATTAATTAATTCATCAAGATTTCTCAAGTGTGCAGAACCGCCTGTAAGATAGATTCCATGCTTATAGATATCAGCAGCAAGTTCCGGTGGCGTACGCTCAAGAATAACTTTAATATTTTCAACAATACTTGCAATATTCTCATTTAATGCATTATCAATAAGCTCTGTAGGAATTCTTCTCTCCACAGGAAGACCTGTAACTATATCACGTCCATAAACAACAGAATCTTCTTCAGGAGTCTTATTTACAGACAGATCTATCTTAAGTTTTTCTGCAGTTTTACCGCCAATTATAAGATTAAACTCTTTACGAACCGCTGCCTGAATAGAACTATCGAATTTACTTCCTCCAACTTTAATAAGCTTTGAAAGTACGATTCCTCCGAGTGAAAGAATGGATATTTCTGATGTTTCGAATCCAACATCAACTACCATTACGCCTTGTGAATTCTTAACGTCTATATCAAGTCCAAGTCCATCTGCAATTGCCTTGTCAACCATCATGATCTTTTTAGCTTTGACATTTGAATCTTTAACAAGGTCATAGAAAGCTCTCTTTTCAACCTCAGTAATATCGCTTGGAACTGAAATGTAGAAGTCTGCACCATTATACTTCTGCTTTGATGTCAGATCAGTAATAAAACATTTGAGCACATCCTGCATATCCTTGATATCAGCAATTACACCGTAAGTCAAAGGATAAGAAATCCTTATATTTGAAGGGGCTTTCTCATACATGTCAAAAGCCTCATCTCCATATGCAAAAAGAGTTGTCTTATTCATAATGGCGATCATATTCTTTTTATTAAGGATCGTGCCATCCATATTGTTGTAAATTTTGATATTTCCGGTACCTAAGTCAATACCGAATGCACAGTTCTGCATTTCCTGTCCCCTTTCAAATTTAAAAATCTTGAATTAATACGGGTCAGCCATTCATTACTGAATGCTTTCCTAATAAATTGTAAAAATCAGTCTCATCTAAAAGACTTATATATATTCCATCGCCAATGATTATTGAATCTACCAACGAAATATCTACCAGTTTACCTGCCTTAAATATTTTCTCTGTTATTTTAAGGTCATCCTCGCTCGGACTGGGATCTCCACTGGGATGATTATGTATCATAACAATCTTTACAGCACCACGTTTCAATGCATTCATCATTATGTCTCTGACAGATACAAGCGATCTGTCTACTGTCCCCGAAGAAAGCTTAAAATCCCCAAGAAAAGCACATTTATTATCCAAAAACATTATATATACTTCTTCATGATCTAAATATCTCATCTGCTCCATATAGTAAGATGCAATCTCGCTGGAGGATCTATAAGTTTTTCTTCTGTTTCTGGATTTCCAAACTCTTTTCGAAAACTCTGTCAGACATTTGATCTGTATAGCCTTGACTCTTCCAATTCCTCTGATTTCCGTCAACTCATTGATTGACATTGAAGCAAGGCCTGCCAGTGAGCTTCCCATCGGACATGCTTCCAAAATATTTTCAGCAAGTCTCATCGAACTGCTTCCAATGGTTCCTGTCCTCATAATTACAGCCAGAAGCTCAGCATCTGTCAAAATTTCCGCCCCGAATTTTTCACATTTTTCATAGGGTCTCTCAGCTTCCGGCATATCTTTTACAGTATTCATATATTCTCCTTTTCAGGAGAACTCTAAGTCAAAGCTTCTTATATGCTATGATTCCCAATATAACACCAAAAACACTGGCAACAGTAAAATTTACAGATATACCAAAGGTAAGTGTCATAACTCCAAGATTCAACTGCCAGGGTGATGGTGTCCCTATATTAAGACCATAAGAAAGCCAGCTCAATGAACTGACTTGTCCTAAAACATTCCCAAGCAGGCTGCCAACTACAATTCCTGCAAGAATTAGTATTAACAGTGTAAAATTTCCTCTGAGTTTCATAATTACATTTCCTCTTGACCAATGCTATCTCTCCATAAGCAATAGTCAATTAATATTATCACAAATAAAAAACATTGTACAGAAATAAAAAATTATAAAACAACTAATTTTTCATTTACCATATTCTGAAGAGTATTCAGAATACCGTATTTTGCATGTGGCCAGGTAATACCTCCCTGGAAATAAACAGCATAAGGCGGTTTTATCGGTCCGTCTGCCGATAACTCTATTGATGAACCTGAAACAAAATTACCCGCTGCCATTATTACATCACTGTCATATCCCGGCATCGGCCAAGGTTCCGGAGTTACGTAGCTATCAACCGGAGATGCCGCCTGAATTCCCTTACAGAAAGCAACAACACCTTCAGGCTTGCCAAATGTGATAGCCTGGATTATATCATGTCTGTCCTCTGTTGCATTTGGAACACAGCTAAAACCTAGCTTTTCATAAATATTAGCTGCAAATATAGCTCCCTTAAGTGCAGATGCCGTTACGGTCGGTGCAAGGAAAAGGCCCTGGTAAAACTGTGGAAGAATTCCGAGTGAAGCACCTACCTCTTTTCCAAGGCCGGGTGAAGTAAGTCTGTGAGCTGCATTTTCTATGCACTCTTTCTTTCCAACTATATATCCGCCTATCGGTGCAAGACCACCTCCCGGATTCTTTATAAGCGATCCTACGATCATATCCGCACCAAGGTCTGTCGGTTCGATCCTTTCTACAAATTCACCATAGCAGTTATCAACCATTACCTTAAGATCCGGACGTATTGATTTAATAAATTTAATTGCCTCACCGATCTGCTTTACAGAAAGAGTTCTTCTGGTCTGATATCCTTTTGATCTCTGAATTGTTACAAGCTTTGTACGATCATTGATTTTACTTCTGATCGCCTCAAAATCAAATTCCCCGTCATCTGTCAGATCAGCCTGGGCATAAGTTATACCGTATTCAGCAAGAGAACCATTAGACGGTCTGATACCAATTACTTCTTCCAAGGTATCATAAGGCTTTCCGGCTGCAGAAAGAAGCTCATCTCCGGGTCTGAGATTAGAGAAAAGAGCTAATGCCAATGCATGTGTTCCACAGGTTATCTGAGGTCTTACCAGTGCATCCTCGCCATTGAAACATATAGAATAAACCTTTTCAAGACTGTCTCTTCCTATATCGTTATAACCATATCCGGTCGTTCCTGTTAGGCATGCCTCGCCAACCTTTGCCTGATGCATCGCGTCTATTACTTTAAGCTGGTTAAATTCAGCTGTTTCATCAATTTTGTCAAATCTTTCCCTGAGATCTTTTAATATGTTTTCTCCAAACTCATAGACCTCTCTGCTTATGTTTAATTTTTCATATTGCGTATATTTTTCCATTTTAACTTCCTAACATTTAATTCTTAATTATTTTCCGTATTCATCATGCATCTTTCCATATATACCAAAATCTCCTCATCAGAGGCGAATTTTTCCTTATCTATGAAAATAACATTTTTCTCTCTTCTGAACCAGGTAAGCTGGCGTTTTGCAAAATGCCTGGTTTCTTTCTTTATATCATCAACTGCCGTTTCAAGACTGCACTCTCCATAAAGATATTTTAGCAGCTGCTTATAGCCGAGTCCCTGCATGGAATTCATGTCTCTTTTAAGTCCCTCATTCATACAGTTTTGAACTTCTTCAAGAAGACCTGTTTCCATCATGATATCTACCCTTTTCTCTATTCTCTGATAGAGGATATCTCTTGGCATATTCAGAACAAAATATCTAAAATCGTATGGTGATTCTTTTTCACGTTCTCTTTTATTATGTTCTGAAAATTTTTCGCCTGTAGACAGGCAATATTCGAGAGCTCTTGCCACTCTTTTAACGTTTCCCGGAGGGATTGCTTCGGCTGATTCCGCGTCCAGTTCTTTTAACCTTGAATGCAAATGATCCGCACCTTTTTCCCGGGCTTCATTATCTATCTCAGCCCTCAATTTTTCATCAACTTCATTTTCGGAAAAATCGATATCATAGAGCAAAGCCTGTGTATAAAAGCCAGTTCCTCCAACGACCAAAGGAGTCTTATTATGAGAATAAATCTCATTCATAGCCTCTTTGGCCATTTCCTGAAAACGTGCTACATTAAAGTTTTCAGAAGGTTCAAGTACATCTATAAGGTAATGTCTGACTCCCTGCATTTCTTCCGGACGTATCTTTGCAGAGCCGATATCCAGTCTTTTATATACCTGCATAGAATCTGCTGAAATTATTTCAAGATCATTTCTTTTTGCAAGTTCGATCGAAAGCGCCGTTTTTCCGACTGCTGTTGGACCTGCCAATATGTATAATTTATTTTTCATATTATTCGCTTAAACTTTTTTTCCAATTCACTTTTTGACATCTGAATTATAGTAGGTCTTCCATGCGGACAGTTATAAGGATCTTTAAGCTCCATAAGCTCAGCAATAAGCATTTTCGCCTCTTCACGGGAAAGCTTCATATTTCCCTTAACCGCTGCCTTACATGACATTGTTGCAATCCTGTCATGAATGGCACTTACTTCAGATACCTTAATTCCGTCATCAAGTTCGTCTAAAAGAGATATGAGGATTTCCTCTTCCGTAAGCCCATAGAGATCTCCCGGAACAGCCTTAATAGCAAAATCGTTTCCACCAAATGGTTCGATTTCAAAACCCATCTCCTCGAATCTGTCCATAAAACGCTCTAAGATGTTTCGGTGTGCGCCATCGAGCGTAATGATCACACTCGGACTGCAAATCTGCTTATCAACCCTGCGTTCTTCGAATTTTTTCATAAAACGCTCATAGTTGATCTTTTCATGCGCTGCATGCTGGTCTATCATAAGCATCTTGTCATGATACTGAACTATCCAGTAAGTATCAAAAATCTGACCTATTATCTCAAACTCATCTGCGTTATTTTTATCAAGGATCTTGTCCTCAAAAAGATTCATCTGCCTCGGTTTTTCAACAGATGTCACATCATTATCAGATTCATTATTATCAGCTTTATTATTTTCAGGCATATTTTCTGATATATTAAGATCAGAATTATCCGAAATATTATCCTCAGTCTTTTCTGTGCATTCTGCGGCATTATTTTCTGACGGATAATTTATATCATCTTCTATCTCAAAGTTAAGTTCTTTTGAAATTACGCTCTCAATGCCTTTATCAGAATTCTCTTTATCTTCGTTCCTGCCTATTATCAGACTTAATGCAGGTTCCTTAAGAATATTCTGCACTCCTTCTTCTTTATTTACAGCATTTTTAATCAGATCATTTCGAAATACTGTAGGCTTAATAACGGTTTCTTTGAAAGGTTTTCCGAATGCTTTTCTCTCAAAAGGTTCAGGAGCCTTTTCGGGAGCTTTTGGTGCCTCCGCAATTTTTGAACTTGTCTTTTCAAAATCAAATTTATTTATGAATTCACGTCCTGAAAGTGATTCTTTAACAGCATTTCTTATAAAATCATATACCTTTTCACTTTCACCGAACTTAACCTCCATTTTTCTGGGGTGTACATTTACGTCTAGAAGTTCTGTAGGTACATTGATACTTAAAACAGTAAAAGGAAATTTATGCTGCATCATAAATCCTGAATAACCGTCTTCTATAGCTCTGGATATAACCTTATCCTTAACATATCGGCCATTTACGAAATAATTCTCCATATTCCGGCTTGATCGGGCGATCACAGGCTTTGCAATAAATCCATGGATTGTCATTCCATCTTCTTCCTTTTCAACCTCGAGAAGCGCAGATGTTATATCTCTTCCATAAATCCTGTATATAACTTCTTTTAAATCCCCATTACCGCTGGTCACAAGCTTATTTGACGAATTTGCAGTATACTTAAAAGCTATGTCCGGGCGCAGCAAAGCCAACTGCTCCACAAGCTCGGTAACATAGCCAGTCTCAGTCATTGCTGTTTTTAAGAATTTTTTTCTTGCAGGTGTGTTGAAAAAAAGATTTCTTACAATAAATGTCGTTCCATCCGGTACCCCGACCTCATCAAATGACTGCTCGGTGCCGCCATCTATACAGTATCTTACACCGGTTATCTCATCAGCTGTCTTTGTAAGCAGTTCCACCTGTGAAACCGAGGCAATACTTGGAAGCGCCTCACCTCTGAATCCCAGGCTTTCTATAGTTTCAAGATCTTCAATTTTCCTTAGCTTACTGGTTGCATGTGGTAAAAAAGCTGTTCGAACCTGATCTCTGACTATTCCATCTCCGTTATCACTAACCCTGATAAGATCCGTTCCGCCATTTTTTACTTCAACCGATATACTGCCTGCTCCTGCGTCGATTGCATTTTCTACAAGTTCTTTAACTACTGATGCAGGTTTCTCAACAACCTCTCCCGCGGCAATCTTATCAATCGTTTTTTCATCAAGAACTTTTATCTCACTCAAGCTCTACTCCTTATCCCCGATTCAAGCTCAAACAGCCTTCCACCGGTTTTTCAACTCATTTTGGAGCTTATAAAGCGTATTAAGAGCATCCATCGGAGTCATATGCGAAATATCTGCCTCCTCAAGTTCTTTAAGTACGTCATTATCGCTCATAGTATCGAAAAACGACATCTGATTCAGATCCACCTCATCCATTTTATGCTTGCGTTCCTTCTTTGTAGAAGATGCGGAAATCGATCTCACTTTAGCAGCAATATCATTATCCGATAATTCCCAGACTATTTCATTTGCCCTGTCTATGACAGCCGCAGGTACTCCTGCAAGCTTGGCAACATGGATTCCATAGGATTTATCAGCACCACCTCTGACTATCTTCCTTAAAAATACTACATCCTCTCCATTTTCCTTGACTGCAAAACAGAAATTATTTACCGACGGGATTTTTCCCTCAAGCTCAGTAAGTTCATGATAATGGGTTGCAAAAAGAGTTTTTGCTCCTATTGTTGAAGTATTTGCAATATACTCAACAACTGCCCATGCGATCGACAGTCCATCATAAGTAGACGTTCCTCTTCCGATCTCATCAAGGATCAGCAGGCTTTTAGGCGTAGCGTTTCTCAAGATATTTGCAACCTCTGACATCTCTACCATAAACGTAGACTGTCCGGAAGCAAGATCATCCGATGCTCCAACTCTTGTAAATATCCTGTCGACAACAGATATATCCGCAGCCTCTGCCGGCACAAATGAGCCAATTGCCGCCATAAGGACTATAAGAGCGCATTGCCGCATATATGTAGACTTACCAGCCATGTTAGGTCCGGTAATGATCGCTATCATATTTTTCTTCTGATCAAGCAGGACATCGTTCGGGACAAAGGAATTTCCTGAGATCATCTTTTCAACCACAGGATGACGTCCGTTTTTAATATTAATAATGCCCTTAGTATTTATTTTAGGTCTTACAAAATTATTATGATCAGCTACGTAAGAAAGAGACTGGAGAACATCTACCATAGCTACTGCCTTAGCTGTATCAAGAATTCTCTCTATTGAATTTCCAATGATATTTCTTACTTCCGAAAAAAGTTCATATTCCAGCGATGTGAGCCTGTCTTCAGCATTAAGGATCGTATCCTCCATTTTCTTAAGCTCATCCGTAATATAACGCTCTCCACCGGCAAGGGTCTGCTTTCTGACGTAATCTTTTGGAACAAGCGAAAGATAAGAATTTGTTACTTCGATCGAATAACCAAAGACTTTGCTGAATTTGACTTTAAGGTTCTTTATTCCGGTCTTTTCACGTTCTCTTTCCTCGAGTTCGGCAAGCCATCTTTTACCGTTTCTTCCGGCATCTTTTAACTCGTCAACAGTCGTGTTATATCCGTCTTTAATTATCCCGCCCTCTTTTTGAGCTAACGGAGGATCATCAACTATGGCGTTTTCAATAAGCTGGTAAATATCTTCTAAAGCATCAATTTTCTCTGACAGCTTTTTAAGAAGATCTGAATCAAAATCCGCGGTCAAAGCACGGATCGGAGCCATCATCTTAAGTGAACCTTTTAAGGCGATAAGATCCCGTGGATTTGCAGAACCATAACTGATCTTACACAAAAGCCTTTCAAGATCATAAACAGCAGCAAGATATTCTCTTATCTCATCTCTGTCCATTATTCTTTTGGTAAGCTCTTCTACCGCATCAAGCCTTGCATTGATCTCATTCTCATCGATCAGGGGCTGCTCTATCATGCTTCTTAAAAGTCTCGCTCCCATGGCTGTTTTCGTGTGATCAAGCACCCAGAGGAGACTTCCGCGTTTATTTTTTTCTCGTAATGTCTCTGTGAGTTCAAGGTTTCTTCTTGTAGAAGAATCAATGACCATGTAATTAGCACTCTTATATGGAGAAATTTTCGTGAGGTTTGTCAGATCAGTTTTCTGTGTTTCTTTAAGATAACTGATAAGTGCGCCTGCAGCATGAGTACCTATATCAAAGTCAGCCAGTTCAAGCTCAGAAAGATCCTCTACATTAAAGTGATTTTTTATTTCTTTTATTGAATTTTCATCGGTAAAATATTTCTCATCAAGCTGGTTAAGCGTAATTTTTAATCTTTCACGCAGATCATCGATGTTTATTCCACTCAGGAAAAATGCGGGATTGGCAATTATCTCACTTGGCATATATCTGGAAATTTCATCCAATAAAAGTCTTAAATTCTCGACTTCCGTAAGATAAAAATCTCCGGTTGTAACGTCGGTGACGGCAAGTCCGAACATTCCGGCAAAATAAACCACAGACATAAGGAAATTATTCTTTCCCTCATCCAAAGCCTGCATATTCATATTTGTTCCCGGTGTAACTACACGGATAACATCTCTTTTTACAATATTCTTTGTAGTCTTCGGGTCTTCAAGCTGCTCACATATCGCTACCTTATGTCCAAGTGCCACAAGTTTATCCAGATATGCATCCACTGCATGAAAAGGTACGCCACACATCGGTGCTCTTTCATCTAAACCGCAGCTTTTCCCTGTAAGGGTGATTTCAAGCTCTTTTGAAACAACAAGTGCGTCATCAAAAAACATCTCATAAAAATCGCCCAGTCTGTAAAATAAAATACAATCCGGATATTTTTCTTTTGTCTCGATATAATGAAGCATCATCGGAGAAAGCTTCTCTCTGTCTACCTCTTTCAGTGTCAAAATTTCCTCCTCATTACTATAAAAAATAATTATCCATATGTTATGACTGCATGGCTTTAATACAATACCTCAACGAAAAATAATAGCTTATACCATGCTTCCCATATAGTAGAATCCACAGCATTCGTCTAAATGTACTTCTACGATCTGCCCTACAAGAGAACTGTCTGCCTTAAAATGTACTACATGATTCTGACCCATTCTTCCTGTAACCATTGAAGGATCTTTATCATTGACTGATTCAACCAGAACCTTAACTGTCTCGCCTGTAAATCTTTCAGCCTGTTCCTTAGAAACATCCTGGACCGTCTTAAGAACTCTGTCAAACTGTTCTTTTACAAATTCTTCGCTGCACTGGTTTTCCATTGCGGCAGCAGGAGTTCCGGTTCTCTTGGAATATACAAATGTAAAGGCTCCATCAAATGCCGCTTTCTTTACTATATCAATAGTTTCATCGACATCTTCTTTTGTCTCACCCGGAAATCCAACTATGATATCTGTTGTTATTGCAATATCCGGCATCGCAGCCCTAAGCTTACGGACAAGCTCAAGATACTGTTCTTTTGTATAATGACGATTCATAAGCTTAAGCAATCTGTCACTTCCCGACTGCAGCGCAAGGTGCATATGTCTGCAGACCTTATCAGAAGATGCCATGGCCTCTATAAGTTCATCGGAAAGGTCTTTAGGATGAGAAGACATAAATCTGATTCTCTCAAGTCCATCAACCTTAGCAACCTCCTTTAGGAGTTCTGCAAAGTTAATATCCTGATCAAGACCCTTACCGTATGAATTAACATTCTGGCCAAGAAGCATAACCTCTTTTACGCCATCAGCCACAAGTCTTTCAACTTCTCTTATAATAGCCTTTGGCTCCCTGCTTCTTTCTCTTCCTCTTACATAAGGAACGATACAATAACTGCAGAAATTATTGCAGCCAAACATAATATTTACGCCGCTCTTAAAGGGAAATTTACGGCTGACCGGAAGATCCTCAACGATCTTATCAGTATCCTTCCAAATATCAATAACCTGCGAATCAGACTCAAATACTGTGCAATAAAGTTCAGCAAATTTATATAAATTGTGAGTTCCAAATATCAGATCCACCTGACTGTAGCTTTTCTGTATTTTTTCGATCACTGTTTTTTCCTGCATCATGCAGCCACAGAGACCTATAAGAAGAGCCGGATTCTTTTCCTTATATTTCTTAAGAACACCAAGTCTTCCAAACACCCTCTGATCAGCATTATCTCTTACAGTACAGGTATTATATATGATGAAATCAGCTTCTTCTTCATTAGCAGCTCTTTCATATCCTATCTTATCAAGTATACCTACGATTTTTTCGGAGTCGCGTTCATTCATCTGACAGCCGAAGGTCTGACAAACCGCTTTAAGCGGACGACCAAGTTCTTCCTTCTTTTTTTCAAGATATTTCTTTGCTCTTTCTATAAAATAATACTGTCTCTCCGGTTCAGTCTCGGGTACAGCAGTTTCAAATTCCATTATTTCTCCTAAACTCATTAAAAACAAAAATCCTTTCATTAATGCATATATCCGATTTTTATTGTATAATTCAATCATGATCAAATTATACACTGCAGAAATATCCTGCCTAAAAAATCCAGATATTTTTAGTAATAAATATTATTCTCTTCCTGAATTCAGAAGAGAAAAAATCGATAAATTTAAATTTGAGTCAGACAAGCAGCTTTCACTCGCTGCCGGACTTATTCTTAAACATGCCTTATCTGTAGAAAATATTGATATTTCAACTTCATCCTTTTATAACGGTAAATACGGAAAACCATACCTTGCAGATCGCCCCGATATCTATTTTAGTCTTTCGCACTCAAAAGAAAGAGTCCTCTGTGCCATATCAGATAATGAACTGGGGTGTGATATTCAATATACTGAGGAAAAAGCTTTATCAAAAAATCTGAATATTGCCAAACGTTTTTTTACAAAAAACGAATACTCGGTACTGTTAAATGCCAGCAAATCGAGTTCAGATGAGTCTTTATCCAAT
>JAIKZC010000494.1 GCA_024682575.1 Lachnospiraceae bacterium
TCATTATGATTATGTCTGCGCCGAGGTTTCCAAGGGAATTGCAGCTGTTTCACTTGACAGTGGAATTCCTGTAATGTTCGGAATCCTTACTACCGACAATATCGAGCAGGCAGTGGAAAGGGCAGGCTGCAAGGCTGGAAATAAGGGATATGACTGTGCGGTTGGCGCCATTGAGATGGTGAACTTAAAGAAAATGCTTTAATATTTTATAGCAAAAAGATCTGTGGATGAGAAAATCTCTGAAACAGGTCTTTTTCTTGTTTAAATTATATTGTATTCGTCGAAATACACAGCTGCGTTTTGTGTTTTATGTTTAAAATTACAGAAAAGTCAACTTTAAATTTAGGAAAAAATGCTATATAATATAATCTAATTGGCTTGTTAATTATATGACGTGCCAATCATAACGCATTAAGGAGGACTTGATTATATGTATGCCGTACCATTTTTGATATGCTTTCCATTGCTGGTGGCATTGTTACTGGCTTTCGCCGGTAAGGGCAAGGTGGGAAATGCCATTACCATAGGCGGAGCAGGTGTGATAATGCTTGCGTCCATAGGATTTTTCGGATATTGTGCGATGGAAGATTTCGAGAGTATGGAACTCTTCTATGAGACTGCATTGGCAGATCATCTGATTCTTCTTGGCGAAATACTTTTGATGATACTTGTCATTGTCAAATGTATCATACACAAAAAGTATTGGATAAGCCTGCTTTCTATTATTCCAACTGCGATGATCGGGTATCTGGAACTGACAAGTGAACATGAGGAAATGGCGCATATCTATGTTGACAGGCTTTCTGCGCTTATGTGCCTTATCGTTGGAATCATCGGCAGTCTTATCATTATCTATGCCGTTGGATATATGGACGGATATCACGCCCATCATAAGGAGATCGAGGACAGGAGGTATTATTTCTTCCTGCTTCTTTTTGTCTTTATGGGTGCGATGTACGGCTTCGTGCTTTCATCAAGTCTTATCTGGCTTGATTTCTTCTGGGAACTTACGAGCGTATGCTCATTTATGCTGATCGGCTATACAAAGCTGGAAGAGGCTATTACGAACTCTTTCAGGGCTCTCTGGATGAACCTTTTCGGAGGCCTTGCCCTGGCAATAGGTATAGTTTATTACTATTACACAGTCGGAAATCTTTCTTTCAGGGAATTTATAGAAGAGGGAATTGATGGAAATCCTTTCTCTGTTATCCCGATCACATTGATGGCTTTTGCGGCACTGACCAAGGCAGCACAGCTTCCGTTTTCACCCTGGCTTCTCGGAGCGATGGTCGCACCTACCCCTTCGTCAGCATTGCTTCACTCTGCTACAATGGTAAAGGCAGGCGTTTATGTTCTTATCAGGCTTTCACCTGCATTTCAGGATGCGACGACCGAAACCCTCACAATGACAGGAACAATGATCTCTGTCATCGGAGGATTTACCTTCTGCGTGGCATCGATAATGGCTATTGCCCAGGCCGATGCGAAAAGAGTTCTGGCTCTTTCTACGGTATCGAATCTAGGACTGATGGTAGCCTGCGCCGGAGTAGGAACTCCCGAAACTATCTGGGCATGTATATTCCTGATGATATTCCATGCGGTATCGAAGGCTTTGCTCTTCCTCGATGTTGGTGCTACAGAAAACTCGCTTTTCAGCCGTGATATTGAAAACATGCATGGACTTATAAATATTCTTCCGAGACTTGCGATCTTTATGTTCATCGGTATTGCCGGAATGTTCCTGGCACCTTTCGGAATGCTTATTTCTAAGTGGTCGGCATTGAGAGCGATGGTTGATGAGAAAAATATGATGACACTTATATTCATTGTATTTGGTTCGGCAACTACTTCTTTTTACTGGAGTAAATGGATGGGAAAGATCATTGCCCATGTAAATGTAGAAAGTATCACACCTGTAAAGGACGTTACGAAAAAGAGCGAGCTTTTTGCACTCTGGATCGAAGCTGTAATGATGATACTTCTCTGCATCCTTTTCCCTTTCCTTTCAAAGGTCTATGTGGATCCGCTGCTTGATGACATGTTCTCGAGTGCGGGAGAGGTTCTTCCGATGAGTATCCTTTACATGCTCGTTGTGATCATAACTTTCGTATTTGCGATACCGCTCATTACCAGTGCATATTCAAAGCATATGGCATCGAATATGAAAATGTCCTACATGGGCGGAATCAACACCGGAACAAATCATAATTTCGTGGATTCCTTTGGTGAGTCGAAGAAACTCTTCCTTACCAATTATTACTTTGCAACCAGGATCGGAGTCAGAAAGCTTATGTTTCCAAGTCAGATAGTGACCAGTGCTATCCTGCTCCTGATGGGCTGCATTATATTTGGAGGGGCATTATGAATACAGTAGTTAGTAAAATTATAGCGGGACTTGCCTACATCATTTTAGCACCTCTTATCGGTGGACTTTTAGAAGGACTGGACAGGAAAATATCGGCGCGTATGCAGCGTCGTGTCGGCCCCCCGATCCTGCAGCCTTTTTACGATGTGGGAAAGCTTCTTCACAAGCAGACTATAAATGTCACTAAATCCCAGAGTTTCCTCATGATGAGTTACCTGATCTTCATGATGATCACCGGTGTTATGTTTTTCATCGGAACTGATATACTTATGTGTATGTTTGTTATGTCAACCGCAGCGATGTTTCTTTATTTTGCGGCGACCGTAACAAGTTCTCCCTATTCTACGATCGGAGCATCGAGGGAACTTATACAGATAATGGCTTATGAGCCTGCGGTATTGCTGACCTGCGTTGGATTTTATATCGTAAGAAAGACTTTTGAAGTCGGAAGCATCATTCAGGCGGAGGACAGCGCAATTAAGTATCTTCCCGGAGTTTTCGTGGCTTTTGTATTTGTGCTCACTATCAAGATGAGAAAGTCTCCTTTTGATATCTCGACTTCGCATCATGCGAACCAGGAAGTTATCAAGGGTGTTACGGCTGAGCTTGGAGCAAAAAATCTGGCATATTTTCAGATCAGTGAATGGTATGAAAATGTACTGCTGATGGGAATTATCGGGCTTTTCATCATAAACAGCAATCTTATAAGTATCCCGATAGCAATAGCTGTTATTTTGCTGGTTTATTTCCTTGAGATACTTATCGATAACTGCAGCGCAAGAATGAAATACACAAAAATGCTTTTCCTTGCATGGACAGTTACTATAATAGCTTCGGGATGTAATATCTGGCTTCTTATGATGATATTGGATTGATCTTTTAGGGATTTCTTGAATAGAGGTGACAAAAATTATGTACAATATGAAACGTTCGCCATGGGTCATGCATTATGACGGATCGAGCTGCAACGGATGCGATATCGAGGTTCTTGCATGTCTGACTCCTGTTTATGATGCAGAGCGTTTTGGCATTATAAATACAGGTGATCCGATGCAGGCAGATATCCTTTTGATCACAGGGGGGATCAATTCGCAGAATGCAGAGGTGGTAAAGCAGATCTATGAGCAGATGCCGAGACCAAAGGTTGTCTGTGCCATTGGTGTATGTGCCTGCACAGGCGGTATTTTTAAGGACTGCTATAATATCAAAGGCGGAGTTGATACGGTGATCCCTGTGGATATTTATGTTCCGGGCTGCGCTGCGAGACCGCAGTCAATTATAGACGGCATCGTTAAATCGATAGACCTTTTCCAGAAAAGACTTGAAGAACACGCCGCTATGGTCGCGGATAAAAAGGAGGCGTGAGAATGGCTGAAATAAATGAAAATCAGAAGCCTGACGGGCTTGCGGAGGAGATCAGTGAACGTGAGATGAGCGGACCTAAGAACATTATCGAAGTCATTGATTTCAATGATATAGTTGAAGTGGCTATCGCAATGAAGCATTCGGGATACCGGCTTTCACAGGCCTGCGCGGCTTATGTTGGCGATGAGCTCAATCTTTATTATACTTATGTGGATGACGAAAATAATGACTGCATAACAGTAAATTCAAAGATCGAGGACAGGGATACGGTGATTATGAGTATTACAAATGTTTTCCCTTATGCGGCTTTTTATGAGAATGAGATGCATGAGCTTTTTGGCGCCAATATTAATCTGACAGTGCCGGATTATCAGGACAGGCTCTACAGGATTGAGCAGGAGACACCGATGGCA
>JAIKZC010000505.1 GCA_024682575.1 Lachnospiraceae bacterium
TGAATTCGTATATAGTTACAATTTATAATTAATCTATCAATTACGTTTTATTTTACAATCTGACAGAATTTAGGAAGGTAGCTGCGATGAAATGTCTACTTGTAAGAACCAAGGATCTGGCCTTAAATGATCTCGCATGGGGCGCTTCTGACGCCGGTCATGAATGCAGATCATTAAGCATAGACTGCAAAACACTTGATTTTGATGATAATGTGATCAGATTCCTGACAGATTATCTTGACGGCTATCATGCTGACCTTGTTTTTACAATGAATTTTTCCCCATCTGTATCCAATGCCTGTCAGCAAAAAGGAATTCCCTATGCATCATGGCTGTATGACGTCCCACTTCAATCACTCTACAGCAAAGAGGCTTTTAATGACGTCAATTATTTTTTTCATTTCGATAAAAAGGATATAGAAATTCAGAAAAACAGAGGACTGAAAAATATGTTTTACCTGCCCCTTGCTGCCAATTTTTCACGAATGGGGCAATTAAATATCACCTCTGATGATGAATCAAACTATTCCTGTGATATTTCATTTGTAGGTGGACAATATGCAGATGGCAGGTTTGCCTATTACCGAGATCATCTCCCCTTAAAATTCCAGAATGAACTTAACCGTATTGCATATAATGCCATAGATATCTGGGATGGAAAAGACCGGATCAGAAATAGCATGTCTGAGGAACTCATCAATGAAATGGTCAAACTCTCTGATGAAATTCCGCAGGATGTCCTCGGAATGTCTAACAGACAATATTTTGAAGAAGTAATCCTGACCCATGCTATTGCCTACACAGAACGCAGACTCATGCTTGAGCGGATCCGTGACCTTAATCCCAGATGGTACGGTTCAGGTGCTTCTGAAAAAGATCGGATTTTCGGTATACAGTATCTTCCATGGCTTTATTACGAAGACACCTTGCCGAAGGCATACAACCTTTCCAAAATAAACCTGTCGATATCCATTCACAGTATTTCATCCGGCGTTCCACTAAGAGTATTTGACATAATGGGTGCAGGCGGTTTTATTTTAACGAATTATCAACCTGAAATAGATGAATTATTTGAAAACGGTAAAGAAATTTTCTGTTACCACAATTTTGACGAAATGCGTGAAATATGCAAATTTTTCCTGACCCACGAAGATGCTCGATTGAATGTATTATTGGCAGGCTATAGAAGGATAAGTAATGAATATAATTATAGAGAAGCTGTAATCAAAATAATTAATTCAATTTTTCATACTAAGTAACTGTTCATCAATCAATGTCATTCACTTAAGCCATTTAAAAATTTTTTGCCGCATACGTCAATTTTAATGTAGTCAAAAAATATTTTCAAATCCTTAGTGAATGACATCAGTTCACTAATAACTGTATTATATGCTTCTTTTCCAATGCACTCAATCATATATTCTACTGAATATCGGAACCACTTTCTATTAAAGAGTTATCAGATATATTTAGAAGCAACACGTACATTTTATGTTTATATAAATGCCTTATCCTGATTTAATATAAATACTGAAATTTTGGTGTTTACTTCAATATACTTCATCGTCAGCTGTATATTTCTTCATTAATAATTTGCTTGCAACTTTAGTCTCGCATTTGAGCAGCCATTTTTATCACCTTAAGCGCTGCATCATTTCCCCTGTATTTTATGATGTTTTGATAAAATTCCAGTCTTTCAAGATCTGCCTGATTCTTACCATATATGGACTCTAGCAGATTGAGATATGTAAGATATCCCTTTGGATTATTCATCGTAATATCCGCCAAATTTGCAGACAAGCCATCATTAAGATATTCGCAAATATAAATTACCCTGTTATACCAACGTATCTTGTAACCATCTTTTGCAATTTTATCCCATACCACTGCCTCCGTTATAAAGTTCTCATTCTCAAATTCAGGAAAAGGATATTGTTTAAGCAAAGATGTTTTGTATATTTCAGCCTTATTCCCCCACAGATTATACTCACCCCTCTGAAGATTTGTACAGTCTATAAAATCATTTTCAAAATGTCCATATCCTCCTATTGGAGAAAACGCTTTATCTCCCCTTAGACCACTTACGCCTGCAAATTCTTCAAGATTTTTTATTGTGCTAAACCAATAATTTGCATTTTCTACAGCATCATCTGTTAAATAGTCATCGCTGTCCACAACAAAGAAAGCATCCGATGAAGCCATTCTGACTGCTTTGTTTATTGCTCTGTGTTTACCACCATTCTTAACCTCATCGTATATAATTTGAAATTTTCTCTCTTCTTTTGTCCATTCCTTAAACAGTTTTCTTGTATTATCAGTACTGCCATCATTTATGACAACCCATTCAAAATCTGAAGATGTCTGTCTTTTTAAGGATATGTACAGTTTATCCAAACAATAAGCTCTATTAAAAGTTGAAGTAAATATTGTAATCATGTCTATCTATCCCTTATTTACTCTTTCCAATAGACGTTCTGCATCGTCTATTGCCCTCTCATATAACATCTTTTCTTCTGTAATTCTTTTTATCTCCTTTTCTATTCTATCATTTGTCATGGCTTCCTCAATAAATTTCTCCATAAGCATATCATAAATCGGTGTTAAGGCTGCATAATCCCACCAGAACCTTTCCAATTCATAATGAAAATTTTTGAACGACCATGGTTTATCCCCTGCATAATGAATAATTGAATTTTCCTTCTTTACTTTTTCATAATCCCACCCATCCAAATACGCAAACTTAGAAAAAAGGTCATATTTCTCCCATGACATATATTTAACATACCCAGCATGAGCATAATTTAGGACATCCTGATCAAATGCTGACATATCAAAGTTCCATTTCTTCATGATTTCAAGATAAGTGTCAAAAGTATGCTTACCCTTGATTTTTTTCAAATTAAAAATCATAACACCTGAATTAAAATAATCATTATCGTTTTTCATCCGATTCTTCAGCATAGTTCTCTGCTTTTCAGAAAGAACCGCAAATGAGTTGCATCCATTAGTGTCCCTTACTGATATAATCTCCGAATCCTCAAAATCCGCATAATAAAACTCTTTTATCGATGCATGAACAATCAGGTCTATATCAAGATAGAGAATCCTTTCTAAATCTTTATTTATTCTGTCCGGTATAAGAAGACGGTAATAAACTTCTCTGCTCCATTCATTGGTTACCGGCAATTTTTTCCATATATTATCTGAAAGAGAAATTTTTATGTCATAAAATGTCGGTTCATATTTTACCAATGATTTTCTTAAAAAAGCAAAATCAGCAGAATCCAGTTCATTGTTAAAAATAAAGATGCTATTATCTTCTTTATTGTTTTCCAAAAAAGAAGTCAGCATTACTACTGCAAAATTTAGATATTTTTTGTTAAATGCAACTGCAATATTCATACATCCACCTGCACAATCCTGCTATTCCATAGAAGTCCGCATCCATCAGCATAAGTCTGGAAATTTTCAAGTTCAAGCCCCTTTTCAAGTACATAATGAAATCTATTTCTGCTTCTGAACCTTTTATGCAGTGGTCTAAACCACTCCGCTGTGAGATAGAATATCGATATCTTTACATTTTGCTCCAAGCCAGATGTCCTCACAAAAGTCAATGCAATTTCATCAATAAGCATCTCATAAAGCTCCTGAGTAATTTCAATTCCTAATTTCTTCATATCATCGAAAATAATCTCTCTTAGCCAATAGGCATCTATTGACTTGATGTTTCCACGTGATTTATAAGATATACCTTCTTCATTCTGCCTGTATGCATAAATCAGCCCATTAAAACCATAAATCTTTTCACACCTCGGCATAATCAGGTATCTTATTATGCCATCCTCAAACCAATATCCAGCAGGAAATGATACATTATCAAATAAAGTTGTCTTAAAAATTTTTCCACAGGCATAACCTGTAGCTTTATGTCTATTAATTTCAACAAACTCGAAAGAATTATCCTTGGCATAATCTATAACATTACCGGATAGCGTAACCATTTTCCCCTCAATAATATCCACATTTTCGCTATAGGCAAATTCCAATATTGCATCCAGATTTCCATCAACGATATAGTCATCAGAATCAAGAAACATCACATAATCAGCATTTACTTCCAATAAGCCTGCATTTCGCGCTCCTGACAGACCTTGATTTTCCTGATGGATTATAAGAATATTCTTTCTTCCAGCATACTCATCAATTATATTTCCTGTTGCATCCTCAGAACCATCATCTATAATAATAATCCTGACGTTGCATTTATAATCCATGTTCATGATCGAATCAATACATAATCTGACATATTTTTCAACATTATAACAAGGAATTATTACATCAAGGTCATATTTTCCCGTATT